>NZ_JAGPZA010000020.1:0-34739 GCF_024454095.1 Corynebacterium sp. CCUG 69979
GAAAAAATAAACACCAAGACGCCGGTTTGTCCACCATGTCGCGACTCATCTGTCAACAATGTCGCGACTGATGACATGTGGCGGAGGATGTGGGATTTGAACCCACGAGGGTCGTGAAACCCGCACGCGTTCCAGGCGTGTGACATAGGCCGCTAGTCGAATCCTCCAGCGACGTTGCTCTGCTCACCGCAAGGCGGTGAACAGCGTCGAGCAACCACTTTAACCGATTGGGGACGGTGTACAAAATCCCCGGGCGGAACCGGGTTGGGCGCAGGTAGGCGTGCTTTTTGAATCGCCTTGCCCGAGACGATAAGCTGGTGCGCAGGATCTCACGCGGTGCTTATCTTGTGAACTCCCCCAGGGCGGGAACGCAGCAAGGGTCAGCGAGCTCTGGCAGGTGCGTGAGGTCCCTTTATTTTGCGCGTACACGCTCGGGGGCGGTGTCCGTCCGCTGATCGCGGGTACGCTGGACGTGGCAAATTAAACTTACCCATTTCCCGTTTAGCCGAACGCAAAGGACGTGATCGCCAATGTCCCTTCTGGATCTTGATCAGGCAGCCCGCGACGAGCTCGCGCAGCAGGTGCGCGGCGAGTACGAGGCGCTCAAAGCGCGCAACCTGAACTTGGACTTGACCCGCGGTAAGCCGTCGTCGGAGCAGCTCGACTTTTCCAACGAACTGCTGGAGCTGCCGGGACGCGAGAACTACACGGACTCCTCGGGCACGGACGTGCGCAACTACGGCAACCTGAAGGGGATTGCGGACATCCGCGAGATCTGGGGCGAGCTCATCGGGGTCAACCCGGAGAACCTGTACGCTGGTGATTCGTCGTCGCTGAACATCATGTTCGACCTGATTTCTTGGTCCTACACCTTCGGCAACAATGACTCGGAGCGTCCGTGGCGTGAAGAGGAGACAGTGAAGTGGATCTGCCCGGTGCCGGGCTACGACCGTCACTTCGCTATCACGGAGAAGTTCGGCTTCGAGATGGTCAACGTGCCGATGCTGGAGGATGGCCCGGACGCGGACGCCATCGCTGAGCTGGCCAAAGACCCTGCCGTGAAGGGTGTGTGGGTCGTGCCGATGTACTCCAACCCGACGGGTGCGACCGTGTCGGAGGAGGTCGCGCGCAAGCTTGCCACGATGGAGACGGCCGCGCCGGACTTCCGCGTCGTGTGGGACAACGCGTACGCCGTGCACACGTTCAAAGATGAGTTCCCGCCGATCATCGACGTTTTGTCCATTGCCGCGGAAGCCGGCAACCCGAACCGCTTCTGGGTGATGAGCTCGACCTCCAAGATCACCCACGCCGGTGCCGGTGTCGCGTTCTTCGCGTCGTCGACGGAGAACCTGGACTGGTACGCCTCCATCGCAGGGATCCGCGGGATCGGCCCGAACAAGATCAACCAGTTGGCCCACGCGAAATTCTTCGGCGATGTTGACGGCGTTCGCGACGTGATGCGCAAGCACGCGCAGTCGCTGGCCCCGAAGTTCGAGGCCGTGCTGGAGATCCTCCGGAACCGCCTCGGCGAGTACAACGTGGCGCGCTGGACGGAGCCGGAGGGCGGCTACTTCATCTCTCTCGACGTCGTCGACGGCACCGCCACCCGCGTCTGGGAGCTGGCCAAGGAAGCCGGTATCAGCCTGACCAAGGCGGGTTCCGCTTTCCCGCACGGCAAGGACGACAATGACCGCCACATCCGCCTGGCGCCGTCGTTGCCTCCGCTGGATGAAGTCCGCACCGCCATGGACGGCGTGGCCACGTGCGTCCTGCTCGCCGCTCTGGAGAAGCTCGAGCGCTAGTGGCACCCGAAGAGACCATTGAGTGGCTGACGAATGTTGTCGGCCCGATTGAAGTGCGCGAACTCGCCGGGTTCCCGATCGCGCTGGCGCAGGCAATGCCGCTGGCCGCAACGGTGGGTTTCAGCGCGGAGGACACGGGCCTGACCCTCGACTCCGACGGGGTCACGTCCGTGCGGTGCGAGCTGGTGTGCGGGGGAGGAAGTCCAGAGCAGCGCGCGATGGCGCTCGCGGGGACGTGGAACACGCTACGTGACGCCGCGATTCCCGCACAGCCTGGGGAACTGTTGCCGCAGCTTATCGACGATCCCGACCTCACCGTCCACCACGGCCTCCTGCGCGAACCCCAGCTGTTCGACCAGGGGACACCGACATTCACGGAGCCTGGGCAGATGACTCTGTTGCTGGAACTGGTGTTGCTTACCGACGATGAGTACGAAATCGCCGCCGAGCAGGGCCTCGAGGTGCTCGAGCGCCGTTTGCGCCGCCGACGGACCGATCTTGCAGACTGGGGTCGCGACTAGCTCACGTCTAGCCCACCACTAGCTCACGCCGCGTTCGGACAGGTACATCAAGATCGCGCGCACGCGCCGGTTCTCCGTGTCGGGGTGCAAGCCCAGCTTGGCGAAGATCGACGAGACATGCTTCGCCACCGCAGCACCGGAGAGGTAAAGCTTGCCGGCGATCTCCGCGTTCGACATACCCTCCGCCATGAGCTCGAGAACTTCACGCTCCCGTGGGGTGAGGGTAGTCAGCCACCGCGAGCTCGCGGCCATGAGCGCGCCGGCGACGTCCGGGTCGATCACGACTCCTCCTGCGGCGACAGTCTCACAGGCGGCAACGAAGTCCTTGACCTCGGCCACACGGTCTTTGAGCAGGTAGCCGGTGCCGCCGCCACCGCCGGCGAAGAGTTCGCGGGCGTACGTCGCGGCAACATACTGCGACAGCACCAGCACGTTGACGGCTCCGAAGGTTTCGCGGAGGGTGAGGGCGGCGCGCAGGCCGTCGTCACGCATGTCCGGCGGCATCCGCACGTCTGTGATCACGAGGTCAGGGCGCTGCTCATCCACGACCCCTGCCAGCGACGGCGCATCGCTGACCTGCCCGACCACCTCGTGCCCGCGCCGGGTGAGCAGCCCGGCGACACCTTCGCGCAGCAGCGCAGAGTCATCCGCGATCACGATCCGCATTGCGCCACCCCGCTTTCACCGCGGAAGAGGAGCAGGGGGATGCGGGCGATGACGGTGCTGGGGCCACCGGGCGGGGAATTGAGCTCGAGGGATCCGCCGAAGGCGGCAATCCGCTCCCGCATCCCGTCCAGCCCGCCGCCAGGGCGGAAATGGGCACCGCCGTCACCACCATCGGTGACAACGGCGTTGAGTGTGTGGTCGCTGGTGATCAGCACGTCCACGGGCGCGCCGGGCGCGTACTTCGCCGCGTTGGTCAGTGCTTCGGCGGTGAAGAAGTAGGCGGCGGCAAGGACGGAGGCGTCGATACGCGGAAGGGCATGCGGGGCGCGCACAGAGACGTGCGGGCCGTATTGGGCGGCGGCCGTTTCGATCGCCGCGACGAGGCCACGGTCGGTGAGCTCGCGCGGGTGAATGCCCCGCACGGTGCGCCGCAGGGCTTGCAGGCCTTCGGTGAGGTCGCGTGCGGCGTCGTCAAGCAGCGGCGAATCCACCTCAAGCCGCGCCTCACCAAGCTTCATGGCGGCGGCGACGAAGTACTGCTGCGCCCCGTCGTGCAGGTCGCGTTCGATGCGCAGCCGCTCGATTTCGTACGCCTCCGCGATTCTGCGCCGCGACGCCGTGAGTTGGTGGATCGCCGCGGCTGAGGCTGCTTCGTGGTTCTGTTTGCGCCACATATGTCACACAGTAGCGGGGTAGTGCTGGCACTACCCTTATTCGGGAGTCCGCACCATGGTCTTTGCGCAGAGCCGAAGGTGGAATGGAAAGCATGCTTGAACTACGCGACATCACGAAATCATTCACTCAGCAACGGGTCTTAGAGGGGATCAGCCTCACGGTGGAGCCCGGGCAATCAGTGGCCATCATGGGACCGTCCGGCTCGGGCAAGTCGACCCTGCTGCACTGCATGTCCGGGGTGCTTGTGCCGGATACCGGCGAGATCCTCTTCAACGGGCGCAATATCGCATCGCTTGACGACGCCGCTCGTTCCGAACTCCGCCTGGACCACTTCGGCTTCATCTTCCAAGACGGGCAACTGCTTCCCGAACTGACCGCGAAGGAGAATGTCGCACTCCCGCAGATTCTGCGCGGCACATCCCAGAAGGACGCGCACGCTGCTGCCGCTGACATTCTCGGCAGGCTGGGCATGGGTGACTTTGTGGACCGTTTTCCCGGCCAGCTCTCCGGCGGCCAAGCGCAGCGCGTGGCCATCGCCCGCGCTTTCGGCGGTCCGCCACTGGTCGTGTTCGCCGATGAGCCGACCGCTGCTCTCGACCAGGCGACTGGGCATGAAGTCATGCAGCAAATCACCGCGATCACGCGCAAGGCCGGTGTGACGCTAGTGCTGGTCACCCACGACCCGAACATCGCCGCGTGGTGCGACCGGCGGATTGAAATCCGTGACGGTTTGATCCACTCGGAGGCCGCAGCATGAGCGCAACGACGTTGATGACAGCGGCACGGTCCCAGTCGCGCGACAGTCGGACGCAGCGCAACACCGGCGAGCGCTGGGTGGGCGTGCTTTCTCTGGTGGCGTTCACCCTGTCCACGTGGATGCTGTGCACGCTCGCCGGCGGGACGTGGATGTTCTTTGAGCGCCACCGCAACCCCCACCCGGAGCTCATCGCAGGCTCTGAGGAGTTTGGCACGCCGTTTTCCTTATTCTATGTCTTCCTCGCCCTGTTCGCGGGCCTTCTCTTGCTGCCGACGTTGCTCGGTTTGCTCACCCAGGCCGCGCGCACGAACCTCGGCGGGCGGGAAGAACAGTTGGCCGCACTGCGCCTCATTGGCGCGACCGCCGGCCAGGTGCGCGGCATGATGACTCTCGATGCGCTGCGGCAGGCCGCCATCGGATTGGTTCTCGGCACGGCTCTCTACTTGGCCACTGTGCCTGCATGGTCGCTGTTGTCCTTTCAGGACAAACGGATCGGCACGTGGGAGATGGTCACCTGGTGGCTCGTGCCTGCAGTGTGGCTGCTGGTGCTGGTTCTCGCCGCCGGTTCTGTCTGGCTGGCGCTGCGCCGCGTGGCCATCACCCCGCTGGGCGTGGCCCGGAAAGTCCCGCCCAAGGGCCAAAGCGCCGTTGTTCTCGTCCTGTCGGTGATTGCGGCGATCGCGTTGTACCGTGTGCTCTCCAGGCTCACCCTCACACCCGGTGCGGACGCGCTGGAACTGACGATGGTGCTGATGATCGTCAGCTTCATGCTGGTGATCAACGGGGTCATTGCGGTCGGCATCATTCAACTCATCTCGCGCCTGAGCTACGGGCTACCCGGTGGCGCGAATTATGTGGCCACCAGAAGGGTCGGCCGCGGGGTCCGCACCACGTGGAAACGTGTGGCAGCGTTGTTCTTCGTATCGATGCTCGCCGGCTCCGGCAGCTTCATCTCCGCAGTTCCGGAACTTGAGGGAGACCCGGTTGCTGTGATGATGACAGCGGACATCGGTACAGGCCTGGCGATCACGGCAGTCTTCGGTGCCGTGTTGCTGGCCGCCTCGACCCTGCTCACCCAGTCGCTGGCGGTTGTTGAGCAGAAACAGTTGACCCAGGCGCTGTACTTCATCGGTGCTCCGACGAGCTTCCACACCCGCACCGCAGTGCGTGAAGTGGGCGTGCCCATGCTCCTGGCCATGGTGATGGGGTTCTGCATGGGTGCTCTCATGGGGTCGATCGTGGTGGTGGTCTACGCCGACGTCGCCAAGCGCCTGGCTCTGTTCGCCGTGTTGATTCTGCTGGCGTTCATCGGTTGCGTCGGGGCAGTGGCGGCAACCGGGCCGCTGCGCGCCAAAGTCCTCGCCGAGACGGGGCGGCTCAACGACTAAACACTGAGGTCGGCGACAGTGTCTGGGGCGAATAGTAGGGTTAGTTCCGTGGCTCTCTACAGGAAGTACCGCCCAGGCTCGTTCGCCGAGATGATCGGGCAGGACCAGGTGACCCGTCCGCTGTCGACTGCATTGGACAACGGGCGGATCAACCACGCTTATTTGTTCTCGGGGCCGAGGGGGACCGGTAAGACGTCGTCGGCACGCATTTTGGCGAGGTCGCTGAACTGCGTCGAGGGGCCGATGTCGACACCGTGCGGGGTGTGTGCCTCGTGCGTGTCGCTCGCGCCGGGTGGGCCGGGCAACCTGGATGTGACAGAGCTTGACGCCGCGTCGCACCGCGGTGTGGAGGACATGCGTGCGCTGCGTGAGAGCGCCATGTTCGCGCCGGCGGAGTCGCGCTACCGCGTCTTCATCGTCGATGAGGCGCACATGATCACCCGCGAGGGCGCGAACGCCCTGCTCAAGGTGGTGGAGGAGCCGCCGGAGCATCTCGTGTTCATCTTCGCCACGACGGAGCCGGAGAACATCATCGGCACGATCCGTTCGCGCACGCACCACTACCCGTTCCGCCTGCTCACGCCGAACGCGATGCGCTCGCTGCTCGAACGCACAGTCGCGGCCGAGGGCGTGACCGTGTCCGACGACGTGTACCCGCTGGTCATCCGTGCCGGCGGCGGTTCCCCGCGTGACACGCTGTCCATCCTGGATCAGCTGCTCGCAGGCGCAGGCCCCGAGGGGTTGACGTACGATCTCGCGTTGCCGTTGCTGGGGGTCACGGATCTTTCGCTTATTGACGCGACAGTGGACGCCCTCGCCGACCGCAACCCCTCAGCACTTTTCCAAACGGTGGATGACGTCATTGAAGCCGGCCACGAACCTCGCCGCTTCGCCATCGACCTGCTCGATCGCTTGCGCGACCTGATGATCCTGCGCGAAGTGCCTGACGCCTTCGACCAGGGGCTTGTCGACGCACCGACGGACCGCGCCCAGATCCTCGCCGCCGAAGCGGACTCTTTCACCGGCACCCAGCTGGCGCACCTGGCCACAGAGGTCAACGAGCGACTCGGGATGCTGCGCGGCGCCACCTCCCCGCGCCTGCTGCTGGAAATCATGATGGCGCACCTGCTCGGCGTGTCTACCGGCACCCAGGCCCCAGCTGCCATTACAGGTCTGGAGGAGATTCGCGACGCCTCCGCTGAAGCTGTCGGCATGGGCGACCAGCCGCGCGGTGCAGCCGCTGCGCTCGCGGCCGCTGCCGCGGTGCAGGCCACAGCCGACGTAGTGTCGCAATCCACGCCGGCGCCGCGGGAAGCGCCCAAAGCGCAGCCTGCACAACCCCAGCAGAGCCAACAGTCGCGTCCGGCACAGCCAGCCCCGGAAACTGCCCAGCCGGCCCCGTCCGCCCAGCCATCGGCGCCGGAGCCGCAGGAACAGACTGCGCAGCCCGCTCAGCCGGAGCCGGAGCAGCCCGCTCAGCCCGCTCATCCGGAACCGGGGCAACCGGAGCGCGAGCCTTCCCGGCCCGAGCCTCAGGAGCATGCTGAACCGCGAGAGCGTGCCGAACCGGAGCCGACGGAACCGGTTTCAGAGGCAACGTCGGACGGTAGTGACGCTGGCGCCAGCGATGAACTGATCGGCCGCATTCACCGCGAATGGATCACGCTGCGCCAGTTCGTAGGCGAGCGCAATAAGGTCGCGGAGATCATGTTGACCGAGGCCAAGCCGCTGGGCATGGAAAACGGCACCCTCATTGTCGGCCACAACACCGGCGCTTTGGCCAACGCCATCAATTCCGAGCACAACAACGTCGACATCGTTGCTGCGTTCGCCGAGAAACTGGGCACTGAAGTTGCCGTGCGCTGTGTGGTGGGTACGGACCCAAAAGCCGCGGGCTTTGAGCCCCAACCCCCACCGAAACGCAACGAGTGGAACCCGACCCCGCCACCAAATCCAACGCCGAGCCAGCCAGCGGTGCCTCAGCCAGAGGCGAGCCAGGAGCAGGAGAAGAACCCCGACGAAGTCCGCGCAGAGAATCCGACAGATACGGCTGACGGTTCCGCCGCGCAGGACAACCCGTCGGTGACTCCGGAACCCGCTCCCGCGCCTGTGGAAGACGACGAGAGCCAGCCCGACGCCGGGACGGACGAACCGGATGCGGTGCCGGACGGCTCGGAGGAGACGTCGGCACTTGCAACCGAGCACGCGGCGACTCAAGAGGGCCCGGCCCAGAGTGCACCCACCCAAGAGCTCACCGGGGCAGCGGCCGCAGCGGCAGCGGCGGCTGCCGCGGTAGGTGGTCGATCCCGGAACCGCGACTTCCAGGGCTTCAGCGATGGCACCCCGTTGCCGCCTGAGCCTGCCGACGATTTCCCCGACGCGCCCGATGAGGACCCCGCCGCCTACTCGCGCGAGGACGAAGAGCGCGACATGGTCGATCAGTCCCAGGAGGCTGGAGAGCTCGATCGCCGCAACCCGACGGAAATGGCGATGGAGTTGCTTGCCGACGAGCTCGGCGCCCGTCCCCTGTAAGCCCCCTGGCGCTTCTCGCTACACTGGTGTGAAACGAAATCAAAGGAAAGGCCAACAATCATGACTCAGCCCGATCAGCCCGGTATGCCCGATATGCAGGAACTCATCCGCCAGGCGGCTGAGGTTCAGGCGCAGATGCAGCGCGCGCAGGAGGAAATCCTCGCGACCAACGTGCAGGGCACCGCTGGTGGCGGCCTGGTGACCATCACGATGACCGGTGGCGCAGACATCACCGACCTGAAGATCGACCCGGAGGCTGTTAATCCCGAAGATGTGGAGACCCTCCAGGACCTGATCCTCGCCGCATACCGCGATGCGCACACCAAGGCTGGCCAACTCGCCCAAGAGAAGCTCGGCCCGCTGACCCAGCCGGGCGCGGGTGAAGGTAATGACTTCACCCAGATGTTCGGCGGCTAGTAGCCGACGGCCGACACAGGTCAGCACTATCAAACAGGGCCTTTCGGGGCCCTGTTTGCGTTTCGGAGAGGTGTCGGCGACTCCGGGGTCCTCGGTGGCAACCGAACGGCGGGTGAGTGACTAGTATTGCAACGGTGTTTGAAGGCCCGCTGCAAGATCTGATTGACGAATTTTCTCGCCTGCCCGGTGTCGGACCGAAGTCGGCGCAACGGATTGCGTTCCACCTGCTCAAGACCGATCCGGAGGACATTGACCGGCTCCGCGCGGCGTTGGGGGCAGTCCGTGACGGGGTGACCTTCTGCCGGATCTGCAGCAACGTCTCGCGCGAGGAAGTCTGCCGAGTCTGTGCGGACTCGGGGCGCGACGCGGGACTGATCTGCGTTGTCGAGGACGCAAAGGACATCCAGGTCATCGAGCGCACAGGGGAGTACACGGGCCGTTACCATGTGCTCGGCGGGGCACTGGACCCGCTGGCGAATGTCGGGCCGAAGGACCTGTCCATCTCGTCGCTATTGCAACGTATCGGCGGGGTTTTGCCGGACCGCGATCCGGATGACGCAGATAGCATCCCCGAGATTCACGAGGTCATCTTGGCCACCGACCCCGATACAGAGGGTGAGGCCACAGCGTCCTACTTGGCGAGGCTGCTCAAAGACTTCCCGGAACTGACTGTGTCGCGGTTGGCATCGGGCATGCCGCTCGGCGGGGATTTGGAGTTCGTGGACGAACTCACCCTCTCCCGTGCGTTGTCCGGCCGCCTCACTTTGTAGCGGCCAACGGCTCCTTGCCCCGGCAGCACGCTCGCCTGGAATACTGCTGGAGAATATAAGACAGATCGCACCCTTTTGACCTGCGTGTCTGTGTGAGCAGTATTCCGGAAAAGGGCCAGTAGTATTCCAGCGCGGAAAGGCGGAAGGGGGAGGTTAGCCTTTCAGGCGCTCGAGGCGCAGGCGGTCGACCTCGGGAAGCTCGAGGGGCTCGAGGTCGGACAAGGGCATGTCTAGCGCCTGGGCGAGGATAAGGTCCGCCAATTCGGGGTTGCGGGCCAGCGCCGGACCGTGCATGTAGGTGGCGATCACGCTGCCTTGGACAACCCCTTCGACGCGGGCACTGCCAGCACTGCCGCCGTTGCCGTTGCCGGTCCGGACGGTGCCCAACGGCGATGCATCAGGGCCCAAGACGGTGCCTCCGAGGTGGTTCTCAAACCCGGTCAGCGGCTGGGTCAGCTCGCGGGTGATGCCGGCTTTGGTCGGGGCCGAGGAGACTTCGCCGATGGAGCGGGTGGATAAGGGGGTGGTTGTGGCGTCGATAAGCGACAGGCCGTCGACGGCGGAGCCTTGCGCGTAGAAGGAGACACCGAGTACTTGCAACCCTGCGCACACGGCGAAGATGGGGCGGCCTGCAGCTGCGGCGCGGGTGAGGCCGCCGTCGGTGCGCAGGTGCTCCGCGGCGAGAACCTGGGCTGCGTCCTCACCGCCGCCGATGGTGTAGCAGGACAGGTCGTCGGGAACCGGCTCGCCGAGCTTGATCGGCACAATGTCGGCAGTCATGCCGCGCATTCGGGCGCGGCCGCGCAGGACGAGCGCGTTGCCGTCGTCGCCGTAGGTGCCTAGGACGTCAGGCAGGACAAGGCCAATGCGGATGTTATCCACGGGCGGACTCCTTCGTCAGCGCGTTTTTCAGGTTGAGCAGCGCGGTGTAGTTGGCCAGGACCTCGACGCGGCCGGGCGGGCAGGCCTGAATCGCCTTGACGGGGTCGTGAATGAGCTCGTGGTCGATGCCGGCGTAGAGCAGGCGGACGGCCAGGTCGGTTCCGCGCTCACCGGCGGCCTTGACGGACATTCCTTCGAAGTCCTCGAACTTCACGTCCCACAGCCAGGACAAGTCCTCGCCGTCGCCTTGTTGGCCGTTGACAGCGATGACCAGGCCGTCGGCATCGCGGTCGACCATGGACAGAGCCTCCTGCCAGCCCGCGGGGTTCTTGGCCAGCAGCAGGCGGGCGTGGTGGTCGCCGACAGTGATCGTGGTGTAGCGGCCGGCGACGTCGTCGATGCTCTCTGTGGCGGCGATAGCGGCGTCCACGTCGACCCCGAAGGCCTCGACAGCGGCGGCCACAGCCTGGGCGGCGTTGCCGCGGTTCGCGCGTCCTGGCAGAGCAAGCTCGAGCGGGTAGGTCCCGTCGGGTCCGGTCAGGCCTTCGTCGGCGACAGCCCAGTCGGGGGAGGGGCGGCGGAAGTCGCCTGTGGTGGCGTACCAGTCGTCCTCATCGCGCACGATGTGGCCGGCCCCGCGGGGGTTGGACACAGAATCACCGAGCCAGCCTGCGCCAGCGGAAACCCACACGACATTCGGTGCGTCAAGAGCCACCGAGGTCATCAGGACATCGTCGCAGTTCGCGATCACGGTCATCTCCGGATGCTTTTCGACGCACCCACGCAACGCCCGTTCAATCGCATTGATCTCTCCCACCCTGTCGAGCTGGTCCCGCGACAGGTTGAGCAGCACGAGGGCCTCCGGCCTGAGTCGGTCGGCAATGGCGGGAACATGCAACTCGTCGACTTCGAGGACAACGTGGGATGCTGCGCCGTCAGCAAGCAGAGCCGAGATGATGCCCGCGTCCATGTTGTCGCCGCCGTCATTGGTGGCCACCGTGTACTTCGTGCGCAGCGCCGCCGCGAGCATGCCAGTCGTAGTGGACTTGCCGTTGGTGCCGGTGACCAGGATGGTCGGCCGGCCCGCGAGCCCCTCGAGGATGTTCGGGTCGATCACACCGGCGACAAGGCCGCCGATCATGCCGCCGGCCCCGCGGCCGGTCGCCCTCGAGGCAGTGGTGGCTAGTTTTGCGGCGGACACTGCGGCCCGCGAACGCAGGCGGGCAAAGGCGCTCCTGCCGCCGGTGGTGCTCCGGCTCGTGCTTGAACTCATGGGTAGAAACTTTAGCGCAGCGCCTCGGCGGCGGCCGCGAGGAATTCCGTGTCCGTCACGAGCGGGATGTTCTTCCGTTGCGCGTGCATCGCCTTACCGCGCAGCTGCTCCGGCGGGCCGGTGATGTTGCTGACCACGAGCGATGTCTCCCGGGACAGCTTCTCCGAGTAGTTCAGGTCCAGGTCCAGGATCTTCTGCACCACCTCGTCGTGGTCGGCCTGAATGTCGTCCGTGACCACGACCTCCATACCGGGGCGCAGGCCGGACTTGTCAGTGAACTGGCCGGGGTTGCCCTGCTTCGGCTGTTTCTTCTCTGCCTCGACGCGGATGCGCGAGCGTTGCAGGCCGAAGCGGTCCGGGGCGAGCTCATCAGGGGTCCGCGAGACGACCTCACCGTTCTCCAACTGCTTCAAGAACAGGCTGACCAGCACGAGTGTGCGTTCGCGGGAGGTTTCCTCCTCCGGCCGCGCGGCGCGCTGCGGGCTCGCGTCCGGCGCGGGTGCATCGATGCCGGAGGCGGAGGCGACGGATTCGAGTCGGACGTCGATAAGCGTCACGCCCTGCTTGCGTGCTGTCGCGAGCGTATCGACGATGCCTTCCGGCGCCGGCACATGCCCCACTCGCTGTCTGCGGCGGCCTTGCCTGCGGTTGCGGGAACGGTTCGCGCGGGCGGCAGCGTTCATCGCGCGGCGGGCTTCGGACACGATGAACCCCCACGTCATAGGGGCATCATGAACCACAAGTGTGCGCGCATCGAGGAATTTGTCCAGCGCCTTAAGGTGGCGGGAGAATTTCGCGGCGCGCTCGAACAAGTTCGGCTCCACCCCGTGCATGTGCATGGGGCCCGGGTCACCGCCGACGTTGAAGATGCGGTGGAACTCCTCACCGACCACCCCAGAGTCGTCGAACGCCACCGCATCGAGGGTGACCAAACGCCCGGTGCTCGGGTGGATATTCGTCGCTTGCACGTAGAGCGCGACATACGGGAACTGCTCGGCCGGCGGGATCACCTCGGCCTCAGGGGTGCCTTCTACCATGAAATCTCAAAAATGGGCTTGCCGCCGCGCTCCTCAGGCGTCAAGGGCCGATTGGGCGGCGGAGGCGCGGGGGCCGGTGGAGGAGGCGGTGCGGGCGCAGGGGCAGGGGCAGGAGCAGGCGGCGGCGCAGGAGCGGGCGGCGGCGCGACGTACTGGTTGTTGTAATCGTTGCCGGACGGCGATTGCGGAACCGGGGCAGGAGAGCCCGGCTGCGGAGCCGGGGGCACGTTAGCTCCCTCGTCCGTCGCGGGATCCTTGTCCGGGTCCTCGGAGGGCTCCTCGGGTTTGGAGGATTCAGGCGGTGCTGGTTTCTCGGAGGATGCCCGTGTGGGCAGGCTCGGCCCAGTGGATGCCGTTGTGTTGTCGGACCCCATGAAGGCGTTCATCTCTTGGCCCTGCTGGCCCATGCCGGCGTAGTAGCTAATGGTGCCCACTATGCCCAAGGCCAGCGCGAGCGCCACGACAGCGGTGGTGTTGGTGCCCATGCGCTCCGGGAGCAACCGCACCCGGCTACTCGACCGGGGTGCATCGCCTTCCTGGTCTGCGGCCAGAGCGGCTGCCTCCGCCTCGGCGTCGGCCGCGAAGTACGTGTTCGCGGCGCTGGCACCAGCAGCTGTTGCAGTGCCGGCAGCAACGGCAGCGCCGGCACCAGCACCGTCGTCTCCGTCTTCATCTTCGGGCAGGTCATTTTCTGCGTTCACCGGGGCAACCGCAGTCACGGGCCCCCCGCCGAGAGCGTCCGCGTACACGGTCACCGCTGGGGTGCCGTCCGCGGTGGAGTACACGCCGTGGGCCAGAGCGATCAGGCCGCGGCTTTCCATCATGCGTAGCGACGGACTCAGCTCAGCGCTTGCAGCACTGTCGAACTCGCCGAGCACATCACCGTCGATACGCGCGACAACATCGCCCGCGGCGTCGAAGGCGATCTCCACGGCCACGCGGGCGCCGTCACTGCTGACGCCGACACATTCCGCGGCAGCAGGCTCCAGTGTGATCACGCGCGGTGTGCCGGCTGGCAGCCATACGCTTTGAGTTTGCGGGGACAGGTCAGAGCGATCTTTGGCAAAACCGCCGTCGTCTGGCTTGGTCAAGCTCATCGCCTCCCCTGGTTACTCTGTGGAACGGTGCCTAGTCGTGTCCCCTAGAGTAGTACGACCACAAGGGTCCAAGCCAACAGGCGGGAGCGGCGGACTACTGACCTCTACTGGCCCAGAGGTTGCTGCACCTTCAAACCACGGTTGACAGCAGAGACCATTGCCTTGATGGATGCGCGGGTGGTGGAGCCGGCGATGCCCACGCCCCAGGCCTCTGATCCGTCGACGTCGCCGTAGATGAAGCAAGCTGCGTCGGCGTCGCCGCCGGCGGTGCGGGCCTGTTGGCGGTAGTCGCGCACCTCGTATTCAAGGCCCAGGGAGCGCAGTGCGCTGGCAAAGGCCGCGATCGGGCCGTTGCCGGAGCCGGTGATCTCTTTTGTCTCGCCGTTGTAGACAACGCCGGCGGTCACAGTGGCTTCATCGTCGTCGGACTCAGCGGCATCCACATGCAAGCTGACCAGCTCGAGCGGCGTGTCCACATCAAGGTATTCGCCAGCGAAGACGTCCCACATGTTCTTGGAATTGACCTCACCGCCCTCGGAGTCGGTGATCGCCTGGACGACGGAGGAGAACTCCGCCTGCATCTCCTTGGGCATGTCGATGCCGTGATCGGTCTTCATGATGTAGGCGACACCGCCCTTGCCGGACTGGGAGTTGACGCGGATGACGGCCTCGTAGTTGCGGCCCACGTCCTTCGGGTCGATCGGCAGGTAGGGCACCTCCCACACAGTTTCGCGCAGGTCCTCCCACGCCACCTCGGTGGAGGAGGCGCCGGGGCGCACCTTCTGCGCCAGGGCGTCCAGCCCTTTGTTGATGGCGTCTTGGTGGGAGCCGGAGAACGCGGTGAAGACCAGGTCGCCGCCGTAGGGGTGGCGCTCCGGGACACGCAGCTGGTTGCAGTACTCCACGGTTTCGCGGATGCCGGCGATGTCAGAAAAGTCGATCTGCGGGTCTACGCCCTGGGTGAGCATGTTCAACCCCAGCGTGATCAGGTCGACGTTGCCGGTACGCTCGCCGTTGCCGAACAGGCAGCCTTCGATGCGGTCCGCACCGGCCATGTAGCCCAGCTCTGCCGCTGCGACACCTTCGCCGCGGTCATTGTGCGGGTGCAGCGACATGATGATGGAGTCGCGCTTGGCAAAATTGCGGTGCATCCACTCGATGGAGTCTGCGTAGACGTTCGGAGTGATCATCTCCACTGTCGCGGGCAGGTTGATGATCATCGGGTTCTCCGGGGTGGCCTCCATGATGTCCACCACGGCGTCGCAGACCTCCACAGCGAAGTCCAGCTCGGTACCGGTGAAGGACTCCGGGGAGTACTCCCAGCGCCACTGGGTGTCCGGGTAATCCTTAGCAATGGTCTTGATCAGCTCAGCTGCGTCGGTAGCCAGCTTCTTAATCGCCGGGCGGTCTTTGCGGAACACCACCTCGCGCTGCAGCTTGGAGGTGGAGTTGTAGAAGTGGACGATCACGCGTGGCGCGCCTGCGCAGGCCTCGAAGGTGCGGCGGATGAGGTGCTCGCGCGCCTGAACGAGAACCTGGATGGTCACATCCTCCGGGATCATGCCTTCTTCGATGATCTCGCGCACGAAGTTGAAGTCGGTCTGGGAGGCGGACGGGAAGCCGACCTCGATTTCTTTGTAGCCCATCTCCACCAGCAGCTTGAACATGCGACGCTTGCGCTCGGGGCTCATCGGATCGATCAGGGCTTGGTTGCCGTCGCGGAGGTCGACCGCGCACCACTGCGGTGCGACCGTGATCTTCTTGTCCGGCCAGGTGCGGTCCGGCAGGGTGATGTCTTCGACTTCCTGGGCGAAGCTCAGGTAACGGTCGGCTGGCATCTGGGAGCCGCGCTGCATGTTCCAGGCGGGCTGGCCTTCGTTGCGGGGGCCGTTCGGTTTGCGGATTTCAGAAGGTGCGCTGATCTGGGAGTCAGAGGGGGTCATGGCGAACGTCCTTGTGTGAGAGTTAAGTCGTCAGGGTACGGCCGGCATGGCGAACTCCGCGACGGGGCGCCGGCCGTGAATGAATGTGGCCTAGAACCCGCCGCGGCGTAGAAGTAGGGCAGTTCCCTGACGTGGGAGCGCCTGCACACGCGCGGTTGCCAATGACATGGCTCACACCCTACCACGCGTCTGCGGGCTCACACCGATTTCCGGGAGAGCATGAACGTTGCTGCGAACATCATCAGAACCGCCAGCGCCATCAACGCCCACCCAAGCGGCGTGGATACGTCGAAGGTCTCTCCGAGCAGCGTTAACCCCAACGCGTATGCGAGCAGCGGCTCGAAGATCTTCATTGCAGGCAGCGACTGCGCCAGGTTGCCGGCGCTGAACGCGTACTGCTGCACAATCGTGCCCAGCACTGCGGCCGCCAGCAGAGCGTAGAGCGGCCACGCCGTCAGCAGGCCTTCCACGCCGCCGGCAACGAAGGTGTCCACTGCCTTCTTTGAAAACACCGCGAGATAGCCGAAGATGGCGCCGCACACCGCCCCCAACGCAAATGTGCTTATCGACGCGTCGTGGCCCACGGCCACGGCAAACACCACCGCCATGATCACTGCGCCGATCCCCACCGCGACGAGCCATTCCGCTGGTGGAGCCTCGCGGGTGCCGGGCACAGGACGGCCGAGAATGACCAGCACACCGACGGCCGCCGTCAGCGTCGTTGCCCAGAACGTCTCGTCGATTTCCATTGGGCGGCGTTCTACGTGGGCGGCCAGCAGCAACGTCATTAATAAGGAGAGAACTAGCACCGGCTGCACAACCAGGAGGGAACCGTAGGCAAGCGCCACCGCTTGGAAGCCGTAGGCCAGCCACGCCAACATGAGCGACAACCACCACGTAGGACGCTTCACCGTGCCGAGCGTGGAAACTTTCGATGCACCCGCGCCTGTACTCGCGGACTCCACTTGGCGGCGGTGGCGGAGAACTATCTGGTGCCTCCACACTGTTCCTGCCGCGATGGTCAGCGCCGACAGCAGCGCGAAAGTCACGGCGAGGAAGTTGTTGTGCACCCGGATCATGGTAATAGGTAGGGGGCCTAAACCCCTGTAACAACCGCTGTAACCATGCGTCTCATCAGGTTTCAATCTGCAACGCGGGGAGTTCACTAAGCTATGGACAACCACTCAATTGCTGTGAAAAAGAGGTTGATCCGTGCATTCCATTCGGCCCCACCACTGTGTTCTGTCGATGTCGCGCAAGCACAGACCGCAGCTGGAAATCAGCAGCGGAGACGAGGTCGCGGTGCAGACGATGGACTGCTTCTCTAACACCGTCACCGACGAGTCCCAACTGTTTGACTCCATTGGTGAGGAATTGGTGAACCCGGCAACGGGACCCATTGCGGTCAGGGGCGCCCGCCCCGGTGACACGTTGAAGGTGGAGATCCTGAGCATCGAGGTGGGAGGCCAGGCCACCATCATGACCCACCCTGAGGTCGGGGCGTTGCCCGGCACCATCGAGGAACGCACACGCCTTCTGCCTGTGCGCAACGGTCAGGTCTACTTCTCCGAGCGGGCCGCTATCCCCGTTCGGCCGATGATCGGTGTCATCGGGACCGCGCCGGCGAAGCGTGCCGTGCCCACGAGTGAATCGCGTGAGCACGGCGGAAACATGGACACCAAAGAGATCGTGGCTGGTTCGACCCTCTACCTGCCCGTCGAGGTCGAGGGTGGGAACCTCAGTCTTGGCGACGTGCACGCAGTCATGGGTGACGGTGAAGTCGCTGTGTGCGGTGCAGAAATCGACGCGGAAGTGAAGATCCGCGTCACGGTCATCCCCGGCCGGCCGCTGCCGCTGCCGTTCCTTGCTTCGGGCGATTCCGTGTACGCCATTTCTTCGGAGATTGATCTCTACGACGCTGTCAGTGAGTCGACCCGGATGATGCGGGACTGGTTCGCGGCAGCCAGCGGTCTGGATAGAACGGACTCGCTGATGCTGTTTTCGCTCGTCGGTGACACCCAAATCAGTCAGATCGTCGGTGAGTGGAATACGGCGCGATTCCGTTTACCGGTTTATATTCTCCACCAATACGGCGTGCGGCTTCCTTAAGCACTGATTAAGCGCTAGTAAGAACAACTATGCGATCACAAAGCGCGAACGCGCCACGACGTACGTAAAGTGGGCACCGCATGTGCAGGCCGTGGCCGGTCTGCACAGAAAACAAGTAAGGAGAACGCACCGTGGCACTCATCGTCCAGAAGTATGGCGGCTCGTCGCTGGAGACCGCGGAGAGAATCCGTGCGGTGGCGAAGCGTGTCGTCGAAACGCGTAAAGCGGGCAACGATGTCGTTGTGGTCTGCTCCGCAATGGGGGACACCACCGATGAGCTGCTTGACCTTGCGGCGCAAGTGAACCCGACTCCGCCGCCGCGCGAGATGGACATGTTGCTGTCGGCGGGGGAGAGGATCTCTAACTCGCTCGTCGCTATGGCAGTCGCCTCACACGGCGTGGACGTGCGGTCCTTTACCGGTTCCCAGGCGGGTGTGATCACTACCGAGCGCCACGGCAACGCCCGCATCCTCGAGGTCACCCCCGGCCGCGTCAAGGAGGCTATCGACGCTGGCAAGGTTGCCATCGTCGCCGGCTTCCAAGGCGTCAACCGCGACTCCAAGGACGTGACCACGCTCGGGCGCGGCGGGTCCGACACGACTGCGGTCGCGCTGGCTGCAGCCCTCGGTGCCGACGTGTGCGAAATCTACTCGGATGTCGACGGCGTCTACAGCGCTGATCCGCGCATCGTCCCCGACGCGAAGAAACTGGACGAGCTCTGCTTCGAGGAAATGCTCGAACTGGCAGCCTCTGGTTCGAAGATTCTCGTTCTGCGCAGCGTGGAGTATGCCCGCGCATTCAACGTTCCTATGCGAGTACGCTCGTCTTACAGCAACGATCCCGGTACCCTCGTGACCGGAGCGATGGAGGATATCCCCATGGAAGAAGCAGTCCTGGCAGGCGTCGCTACCGACGACTCTGAAGCAAAGATCACCGTCTCGGGCATCCCGGACGTTCCCGGTGAGGCAGCGAAGCTGTTCCGCGTGCTGGCGGACGCCGAGATCAACATCGACATGGTGCTGCAGAACACCTCGTCGCTGCGCGACAACATCACTGACATCACCTTCACCCTGCCGAAGGCCGACGGCCCCCGCGGCCTCGAGGCGCTGCGCGATCTGGCGAAGAAGGAGGGGTGGGGTGACATCGCCTACAACGACAAGATCGCCAAGGTGACCCTTGTCGGCGCAGGCATGAAGTCCCACCCGGGTGTGACCGCAGACTTCACGCAGGCTCTGCGCGACAACGGCATCAACATCGGCATGATGAACACGTCCGAGATCCGCATCACCGCTGTCATCGAGCAGGAGAAGATGGAAGACGCTGCCCGCGCCATCCACGAGAAGTTCAACCTCGGCGGCGGCGAAGCGGCCGTCGTCTACGCAGGTACCGGGCGCTAACACGCGCAACGCTCGCCAACTGCCCAATAATCAAAGGAGAACAGAAATGACCACCGTCGCCGTCGTCGGCGCAACCGGCCAAGTCGGCCGTGTCATGCGCGACATTCTGGAGCAGCGCAACTTCCCCGCAGACACTGTGCGCTTTTTCGCATCCCCGCGCTCTGCGGGCAAGAAGATCGAGTTCCGCGGCGAGGAGATTGAGGTCGAGGATCTCACCCAGGTCACCGCTGACTCTGTCGCGGATGTCGACATTGCGTTGTTCTCCGCGGGCGGTTCCACGTCGCGTGAGTGGGCGCCCGTGTTCGCTGAAGCTGGCGCCAAGGTTGTGGACAATTCCTCGGCGTGGCGCAAGGACGATGAGGTCCCGCTGGTCGTGTCCGAGGTCAACCCGGACGACCTCAAGGACCTGCCGAAAGGCATCATCGCCAACCCGAACTGCACGACCATGGCGATCATGCCTGTCATCAAAGCGCTGCACAACGCTGCCGGGTTGAACACCATGCGCGTTGCGTCGTACCAGGCGGTGTCGGGCTCGGGGCTTGCGGGCGTCGACACGCTTGCGGCGCAGGTCGCGGGCATCGGCGAGCGCAACACCGAGCTCACACACGACGGCTCCGCGCTGCAGGCCGACGATCTGGGACCGTACGTCGCACCGATCGCGTTCAACGCGCTGCCGCTGGCGGGCAACTTAGTCGATGACGGCACTCTGGAAACTGACGAGGAACAAAAACTGCGCAACGAATCGCGCAAAATCCTCGGCCTGCCGGAGCTGAAGGTGTCCGGCACCTGCGTGCGCGTTCCGGTGTTCACCGGCCACACCATGGTCGTGCACGCCGAATTTGACGAGGCCATCACGCCTGAGGATGCACGGCGCGTGCTTGACGACGCTCCAGGCGTCACCGTCGTCGACGTGCCCACCCCGCTGATGGCCGCCGGGCAGGACGACTCCTTTGTCGGCCGCATCCGCCAAGACCAAACTGTCGAGGGCAACCGCGGCCTGATCTTCGTCGTCTCCGGCGACAACCTGCGCAAGGGTGCAGCGCTGAACACGATCCAGATCGCCGAACTGCTGGTCTAAATTCCTTGGCCGCCGGCCTCGATGCCGGTGACGAGGTCGCGCCGGGCCCGCGCCACGCGGGAGCGGATCGTGCCGATGCGTACCCCAGCGATATTCGCGGCCTCTTCGTAGGTGTACCCCAGCACTTGTGTGAGGATGAGGGCTTCGCGGCGTTCGGGGGCGAGCGCGTCGAGAAGCGAGCGGGCGTCCATGACCTCTGACCATGTGTTTGGGTTGTCCCGGCTCGGCTGTTGGGCGGCCACATCCTCGTACTCTGCCGCGGCTTTGCGGGGGCGGGCCATGTCGTGGCGCACCGAGTCGACCCACGCGCGGCGGGCAAGCGAGAGCAACCAGGTGCGCGCGCTGGATCGCGCCGCGAATCGGGGGAGCGAGCCCAACACTCGCAGATAGGTTTCCTGGGTCAGGTCGTCGGCCTGTTCACGGCCGGCGAGGTGGGCCAGTAGCCGCCAGACGTCGTCATGCGTGAGGCGGATGAATTCGGACAACGCTTGCTTGTCGCCGCGGCCGGCTTTGAGCGCCAGATCCGTGACGTACGCGTCGTCCTTTTTATTCACGCTTGCCGACGTTACCAGCCGAGTCGGTGTTGATTATTGGGCCTGTTCTGATATCGTTTACGTACCAGCCCAGCCGTTGACCCTCCGCCAATAAGGAGCGCGCCGATGACTGGGCTCATTCAGGTAGGCCGACAGCCGATTATCCGCGCCGACCGATAACTACTGCCATTCTGGTCGACGGTGGCTTTTACCGAACTGACTTGGGTGAGAAGGATTTCAAGCTCGACATCACTCAGAAGGGTGTCGATATGAGGATCGGCTTGGACATAGCTTCACTGGCGGAGCGATCCCTAGTGAACCAGATCGTAATGACCTCCGGAGCCTACGCACCAGGAAGATCCGCTTTTCGAAGCGGCCGCAATCGCCGATAGCGAGTTCGATGTGGATCTTTAGACCCTGCCCCTCATCCGCAGGTCAAACAAACGATTGAGTTAGGGCGAGCTTCCTTGAAGGCCTGTCAGAGCGTACGTAAGCTCGCGGGTATCCCCACCGGATAAACCTGACTTCGAGGAGGGCCATTTCATGGCTGACAACACCCCTGACAACATCCTGAACAAGGGCGAGCGTGACGCCGGCAACGGCAAGACCACTCGTCTTGGCGGCCAGCCGGTCGCATCCGAGAACATTTCTGTCACCGCCGGTCCGCAGGGCCCGAACCCGCTGACGGACATCCACTTGGTGGAGAAGCTCGCGCACTTCAACCGTGAAAACGTTCCGGAGCGCATCCCGCACGCAAAGGGCCACGGTGCATTCGGTGAGCTGCACGTCACCGAGGATGTCTCCCAGTACACCAAGGCGAAGCTGTTCCAGCCGGGCACTGTTACCCCGATGGCAATCCGCTTCTCCACGGTTGCCGGTGAGGCTGGCTCCCCCGACACCTGGCGTGACGTGCACGGTTTCGCGTTGCGTTTCTACACCGAGGACGGCAACTACGACATCGTCGGTAACAACACCCCGACGTTCTTCCTGCGTGACGCTGTGAAGTTCCCAGACTTCATCCACTCCCAGAAGCGCGACCCGCGCACCGGCCTGCGCTCCGACGAGATGCAGTGGGACTTCTGGACCCGTACCCCGGAGTCCGCTCACCAGGTGACCTACCTGCTCGGTGACCGCGGCACCCCGAAGACCTCCCGCCACCAGGACGGCTTTGGCTCCCACACGTTCCAGTGGGTCAACGAGGCTGGTGACGCCGTGTGGATCAAGTACCACTTCAAGACCCGTCAGGGCTGGGAGACCTTCACCGACGAAGAGGCAGGCAAGATGGCTGGCGACAACGCTGACCACCACCGCGAAGACCTCTTCAAGGCGATCGAGCGCGGTGACTACCCGATCTGGGACGTCAAGGTGCAGATCATGCCGTTCGAGGACGCAGAGAACTACCGCTGGAACCCGTTCGACTTGACCAAGACCTGGTCCCAGAAGGACTACCCGCTGGTGGACGTGGGCTACTTCATCCTCAACCGCAACCCGAAGAACTTCCACGCACAGATCGAGCAGATCGCACTCGACCCGTCCAACATCGTCCCCGGTGTCGGCCTGTCCCCGGACCGCATGCTCCAGGGTCGCGTGTTCGCTTACGCTGACCAGCACCGCTACCGTATTGGACCGAACTACAAGGACCTGCCGGTGAACCAGCCGATCGTGCCGGTGAACACCTACGCCGAGCGTGGCCCGATGCAGTACTTCTTCAACAACGAGGGCGAGCCGAACTACTCCCCGAACAACACGGAGAAGGGTGCAGGCTACCTGGACAACGGTGAGGACTCCGCCTCCAACCACACCTCCTTCGGTCAAGCTCAGGACCTCTACGTCAACCCGGACCCGCACGGCACCGACCTGGTCCGCGCTGCTTACGTCAAGCACGCCGATGACGATGACTTCATGCAGGCCGGCATTCTCTACCGCGAGGTGTTTGATGATGCTGCCAAGGAGCGCTTCATCCACAACGTGACCAACAAGATGCTGCCGATCGAGAACAAGGACGTCGAAGAGCGCACCTTCGCCTACTGGGGCAAGGTCGACGCTGATCTCGAGCCGAAGCTGCGTGAGGTGCTCGCTCAGAAGCGCGCCGATGCGGCTAAGGACTTCTAGGAGGGCGTTTCCTTCAACGGCTAGCAGCTGCCGGCGCTCAAGCGTGAACCCCGCCGCGAGCTCACGGAATGTGGTGAGTGCGGCGGGGTTTCGCTATGGCGTGGATAGGCGACGCGAACGCGCGCGGTGTTACCAGCGTTCAGGGGGAGCTTGCGGCTCCGGCTCTGGTTCCGGGGCCTGCTCTGTGGGTGTCTCGCGCAGCTCGCTGTCTGCGTGGTCACGGCTGGGTTCACGCCGCCCGCCGGGGCCGATCGCGTCGGTGACGGTTACACCGTAGATGGAGCGGCCGATGATGAAGGAACCGACAGAGGCGACAATCCACACGCCGAGAATGGCGATGATGGCGCGCAGGAAGTTGTTCAGGTCGAAGCCTTCTGTCGACCATTCGTGGATGAGCATCGCGATGATCAGTGCCGGGAAGGCGACACCGACCAGCGGGCCCATGAGGTTGGCGCGGGTTAGCGCATTCGGGGCGCGCAGCTGCAGGACGACAGTGGCGACGGTCATGAACACCGCCACGAAGACGAACAGCAAGACAATGATCTGCCAGATGGTCAGTGCGGTCATTAGCGGCGCCCCCTCGAGATCACGCGGGCCATGGACAAGGTCGGGATGGCACCGCAGACAAGGGCGGCCAGGATGGCTACTTCGTAGGCGATGAACGTGTCGTTGAACAGCGACCACACGAAGAAGATGCAGACCATGGCGTAGAAGATGTAGTCGGCCATGACGGCGCGGGAGAGCTCGTCACGCTCCCGGAGGATGGCCACGAGGCCGACCAGCAAGCTGACGGCCATGATGGCTATGCAGACGGTCAGGATTGTCTCGAACATTAGGTGAGATCTCCTTTGGGTACGTAGGGCTCCCAGGCCACATCCGCGACGTCGAGGGGTGTGGACTTCACGGCGGGGGAGACATGCTCTTCCATGTCGATCAGGCCCTCGATCACGTCGTTGGCATCGTCGCCGAAGGCGGACTGGACCAGCAGGGTCCGGGGCTTGCCCGGTGCGACTGGTTCACGGAATCCCATGGCCAAAGTCGACGGTGTGGCGGTAATCGAGGTGGAGAACCAGAACAGTTCCCAGTCGGTGGTGAGCCGCAGTGGGTAGTGAATGACTATCGGCTTGAGACCGGCGTCCGGTTTGAACGCCGTGAAGGCGGTGTTGAAACCGGAGACGATGATCTCTTTGACAATCCAGAAGAAGTAGCCGATGCCGTGGATGATCTTGTTCATTAGCGCTGGCCTCCTTGCAGGGAATCAGTATCGGGTACGCCGAGCGGGTCCTCGCCGAGGACGGCGGAGGTGTAGGACGGGACGTCGAGAAGCGCGTCGGCCGAACCCGTCGCCGCGTCCCACAGCGGGCCGACACCGAAGAACACCGCCAGCGAGATCCCCATCAGCACGGCGGACGGCGCAAGCAGCGCCCAACGCACCCGGAGTGTGTCGGGGTAGTGCTGCATGGGCTGGCCCCAGAAGACCTCGCGCCAGACGCGGAACATTGCGAGCATCGCCGCAAACGAGGCGATGATGATTGCGCCGATGGCCACCCAGGACCGAGCATCTCCGGCAGCCGCGGCGGCGAAGATGAGTGTGAGCTTGCCCCATAGCCCGGAAAACGGTGGGAAGCCGATCACCGAGAATGCACCCGCTGCGAAGATCGCGGCGGTCCATGAGTCGCGGCGCATGAGGCCCGACAGCTTTGACAGAGTGCCGGTGCCGTAGGTCTCCTCGATCGCACCGGAGTTCAGTGTCAGCGCACCAATGGTGATCATGTGGTGCAGCGTGTACATCAGGCCGGCGGCCAGCGCGTACCGGGCGGCGTCCGGGCCGATGCCCGGGCCGCCGGTAAATGCAAGCATGATGAGGATGAACGGCATGCCGTTGACCATCTGGTAGCCCAGCACCTGGCGGATGGTGGCTTCGCCCAGACCGGCGAAGGCGCCGACGAGCATGGATACGACCATGACGGCGATGATCAGCCAGTTCCAGCGCGGGTCCATGTCGAAGATAACCACCCAGATGCGGAACAGCATGTACACCGCGACCTTGGTGTGCAGTCCGGAGAACAGGCCCATCACTGCAGCGCTTGTCGACGTATATGTTCGCGGCAGCCACGTGTGTAGCGGGAACACGGCCGCCTTGGCGCTGATCGCGATGACAATCAGCCCCATCGCGACAGTGACCGGGCCGTTGCCGGCCGCCGCGCCCTGCAAAGCACCGATGTTCACCGCGCCGGTGACGGCGTAGACGTAGCCGACGCCCATCACCAGCAGGGTGGATGCTGCCAGGTTGACCAGCACGAACAGGCGTGCCGAGGAGAGGCGGAAGCGCGTACCCGTCATCGCGATCAGGCCGTAGGACGGCAGCAACATGACCTCGATCATGACGAAGAAGTTGAACAGATCCGCTGTGAGCAGGGCGCCAGAGACACCGGTGATCAGCACCAGCGCCAACGGGACGTAGTACCGCGGCTTGGTGTCGCCGGAAACGATGGCGAACCAGTTGGAGATCACGGCCACCGTCATGGTTGTGATCAGCATGATCGCCGAGAACTGGTCGGCGGCGAACGAGATGCCCGCCCCGCCTTGGTAGAGGCCGATGACGTGGCCGATAGCGCCGTGCTCGGCCGTGTAACCGAACAGCCACAGTCCGCCGATCAGGTTGATGGTGGGGATGATGATGCCCAGGGCGTCGTTCAGCGGCTTGAACGGCGACAGCGCCGCGATGGCCGCGACGATCAGCGGCAGCGCGACAAAGACCGGCAGGATTGCGTTGATCTCCATTACTTGCGCACCCCCCTGTAAGCGGTGCGGCCGGTGGTGGTGAGCGCACCGGGGCCGATCTTTTCTGCCTGTTCAGCGTCGAGAATGTTGTCCAGGGTGTCGTCGTCGCGGCCGAGTGCTGCGAGCATGAGCAGGATCGTCGTGGTGGCCATCGCGATGACGATGGCGGTCAGCACGAACGCCTGCGGCAACGGGTCCGACATGTCTTCGAGACCGGTGGAGGAAGGAAACGCCTCCCCTCGCCATGCGCCGTTGCCGGCGGCGAGAATGGTCAGGTTCGACGCGTGGCCGAACAGCGACATGCCGAAGACGATGCGCACCATGCCGCGTTGCAGCACCAGGTAGACCGCCCCGGCCATGAGGATTGCGATTGTCAGTGCGTAAATCATGCTCGTGCCCTTTCCTCGCGTGCCTCACGCTCGCTTGTCGACGGATACAGCGGCGCCGGATACGACTCTGTCGGGTGCTCCGGTTCCTCCGGCTCGGGGATATCCGGCAGCGGGTTGTGCTCGTCGCGGCGGTAGTCCAGATTCTCCCTGTCGGTGCCTGGGCGCAGGTACCCGCCAAGGTCATTGATCGCCATGGTGAGCATGCCGAGGACGGCCAGGTAGATACCGGCGTCGAAGATGAGGGAGGTGGTCATGTGCTCCCCGGCGATCTCACCGTGGATGGCGTACATGAAGCCGCCCTCGATGAAGCCGAGGAAGCCGGAGCTAATAGCGACGATGATGCCGATGCCGGTGAGATAGACCGGGGTCATCGGCTTGACCACGTTCTCATCACGGCCCTTGGACATGTAGCTGAGCACGAACGCGGTGGCCAGCACCAGCGCGGCGATGAAGCCGCCGCCTGGGGCGGTGTGGCCGCGGAAGAAGATGAGCACGCTGAGGATCACCAAGATCGGCATGGTGAGCGTGACCACCTTGCGCAGCGGCATCGTGTTGAGCTGCGACTGGCCAAACGGTGCGGGGCGGGTTCCGGCCTCGAACCGGTAGCGCGGTACCGAGTTGGTCACCGCCGCGATGACCACGGCGGCCATGCCCAGCACGGAGAGCTCGCCCAAGGTATCGAAGCCACGGAACTCAACGATGATCACGGCGACGATGTTGTCGGCACTGGTCACCTCGACGCCTTCGGTGAGGTACCAGTTGGCCAACTCGGAACGGTCGCGGCGACCCGTCAGTGAGTAGACAGCGGCGAAGGTGATAATGCCGGTGAGAACTGCCAGTGCCCCGGCCCATGCCTTGCGGCGCGCCGGGACCGGCGGGAACAGCCGCGGCTGGTAGCGCAGCACCATCATGATGACCACGACGGTGAGCGATTCCACCGTGAACTGGGTCAGAGCCACATCGGGGGCGCCGAGCAGCATCATCTGCAGGCTCATACCCACGCCGGCGGTGCCCAGGAAGACCGCGGCCGTCATGCGCTTCTTCGTCAGGACCAGGCCGAGGACGGAGATACCGATGATGGCCAGCGGCAGGATGTCCCAGTAGTTGTCCAGGCCTTCGGTGCGCGGTGCGAGCGGCATGCCGTCGATACCGTCGGTAAGCAGCAGCGTGACCACGCCCAGGCTCAGCGTGGTGACGATGAGCCACACGAGGTGCTTCGACGGGTTGAACGTGCCGGCCATCTTGCCGAAGATGATGCCCAGGTCGCGGGAGCGGTCCACGATGCCAGCCAAGACGTCGTTACCGGTAAACGGCAGCAGCTGCTTGTTCTCCAGGGCCTTCCACACTGGCTTGCGGAAGAAGATGAAGGCCACACCTGCGATGAGAACCAGCATGGAGACGATGAACGGCGCGGTGATGCCGTGCCACAGTGCCAGGTGGGAGTGGTAGTCCGCATCCGGGATGATGGCGTTGACGCCGGCGGTAATGGGGCCGTCGATAAGCGAAAGCACGAACACCGCGGGCACAGACATCAGTCCCGGGAAGGCGGCTGGCAGCCAGAAGCTGACCGGTGCTTCGTGCACCTCGCTCATGTCGCGCTCGCCGTCAACAAAGGCGCCGAAGACGATCTTCGCGGAGTAGACGAAGGTGAGGAAGGCGGCGAGACCAGCGAGGATGAGCAGCACGGTGCCGTACGGGCTCTCGTGGAAGGCCTCCAGGATGGACTCTTTGGACACAAAGCCGAACAGTGGCGGGACGGCGGCCATGGACGCGGCGGCAACGATGACGGAACCGAAGGTCCACGGCATCTTGTCGTACAGCTTGCCCAGGCGGCGCATGTCGCGCGTGCCCGTTTCATGGTCGATGACGCCGATGAGCATGAACAGGGAGGACTTGAACAGCGCGTGCGCGAGGGTGTGCGTCAGCGCGGCAGCAAGCGCCAGCGGGGTGCCGATACCGATCGCCGCGACAATCCAGCCCAGGTGGGACACCGTCGAGTACGCCGTGAGGTGCTTCAGGTCCGTCTTCGTGATGGCGAAGATCGCCGACATGAGTGCCGTGCCCAGGCCAGTGACGGTGAGCAGGATGTTCCACGTCGGGTTGTCGTGGAAGATCGTGGAGAACCGCACCAGCAGGTAGATACCGGCCTTGACCACGGCAGCGGCGTGCAGGAACGCCGACACGGGTGTCGCGGCCGCCATGGCCTCCGGGAGCCAGAAGTGGAACGGGAACTGCGCGGCCTTGGTGAATCCGGAGCACGCGATGAGCACTGCGACAATGGTGGTCAGGCGCGGGTTGTCGGCCCACACGTCGGAGGCGAGGATCTCGTGCAGGCGCGTTGTGCCCGTCGAGGTCGCAGCCAGGGCCAGGCCCGCCAGCAGCGTCAACCCGCCGAAGAACGTCAGGGCGAGGGTGCGGAACGAGCCGGCCTCACCCGACGATCCAGAGCGGGCGATAAGCAGGAACGACGCAATGGAGACGAGCTCCCACCCGATGAAGAGGAGCACGACATCGTCTGCAAGCACGAGCAGCAACACGGACAGCGTGAATGCCGTCATGATGGTGTAGAAGCTGGTGTTGCCGTCCTTCTCTGGCAGGTACGCGGCCGAGTAGATCAGCACGATACCGCCGATGATAAGGGCAAGCAGGGCGAAGAAGGCGCTCAGGCCGTCGGCGCGCAAGGCGAAGGACACCGCAGTGCCCTCCCCGAGAAGGTCATTAGCCCAGACAAGGTCGTAGGTCACAGGGGTGCCGGCGCGCAACGCGTTGGCTATCACGGCCGCCGCAGCGAACATGGCGGGTCCGGCGACCCACCCGACGCGGCGATCCATCACGCGCACGAGCACGGGGGAGGCCACCACTGTCGCGGCGACAATCCCGAGGGCGATTAGCAAAGCCATAGGCTGTATTTCCGTTTTGTTGGAGCGGCAGGGGGTCATGCAGTGTCGTGGCGCTGGCGGGAATTCACGCTAAGAAACCCTCAGCCAGGACAAAACAGTTCATAGGGTAACAGGGATGGGCGGGATCAACATGTCGAGTGAATTCGAGGGGGTGGGGTACGTAATGGCGGGAAGCCCCATTTCCCGCGTGTCACGCGCACCCCAGTAGCCACAACCGTTACATTTCTCTCTATGAAATGGAACGTTGTCCTGGCTTTTGCTGTGCTGTTGGTCGCCGCATTCACCCCAATGAATCCGGCATCCACGTGGGCCACGGGGGACGACACGTCTGGTGCCCCGGCTGCCTACGCCGGGCCCGATCAGCTTGTCGATGCCCGCCGCGCCGCCGGTGACGCCTCCGCCGAAGCCGGTTTCCTCACTCAGGGCACCAAGCAGCTCAAGGAGGGCACCGACCAGCTCAAGGACGGCTCCGGGGAGCTCGCTGAAGCTGTGCGCAGCGCGAGCGACGGCGCGGACAAGCTATCCAAAGGCATGGTGGAAATCCAGGCGGGCACCGGCCAGCTTGCCGACGGCGCTACCCGCGTCGCTGACTCCGTCGGCGGTGCGGTGGACCAAGTGGTCGGATTCGAAGCCGTGCGCGGCCAGATCCTCGGAGCACTGGATGACACCATCAAGGCCACCGAGAACAACCGCGACCCCCAAGTCACCGACCTGCGTAACCAGCTGACAGACCTGCGCGGCCAAGTCGAGACAGCCGAGCTGCCTGACGACATGAACACGCAGCTCACCGAGCTTCGCGACGGCTCCCGCGAGCTGGCCAACCAGCTCTCCACCCCCGGCTACGCCTACCACGACGGAATTTACTCCGCGACCAACGGAGCTTCCGAACTGTCCAAGGGCCTCAACGAGATGAACGGCAAGGTCAAGGAGGCGACCGACGGCGTGAACCAGCTTGCCGACGGCGGCACCAAGGTCGACGAGATGGCCAACACCACCAAAGACAACATCGGGGCGATCCAGCGCGCCCTGCCGGCACCTGTTCCCGTTGCCGGGGCAGCTGGTACGGCGACCGGCACCGCGGCTGGCGCGGACGGGCAAGCAGCACCCGCACCGGCATCCGCTCTAGCTCCGCTGGCCGCGATGCTTGTCTCGGCTCTGGCGATCCTCGGCGGAGTTGTCACCGCTTTAGCGGCCTACGCGGGATCCCGCCCCCGCGCGCGGTGGATCATCCTGGGCCTGGGCACCGCCTTCAGTGCGTCGGCCGGGCTCATTCTCGTGGCCATCCTGGGCACGAACTTGTCCGCAGCCGCGCTGGCGATCGCCGGTTCCGCCCTGGTCCTTGGCACCCTGGCTTCGGCAGGGCTGACCTGGATTCTCCGCTCTGCGTTCGGCACCATTGGCGGCGGTGGTGCCGCCGGCGTATTGGCTCTGCTGCAGGTGGGTGTGGTCGGCTGGGTGTGGTCCACCGCTGCCACCGGTGAGGTCTCTTTGCTGTGGAGCGCCGCTTCGCAGGCGCTCCCGATGCACTGGTCCACAGCCGCCATCTCTGCGGCGGGTAACGGCGGATCCGCCACCGCCATGTGGACCGGCATCGGGCTGTCCGCGCTGCTCGCTGTGCTTGGGCTCGTGGCGATGCGCGCGAGCCGCCCCGCCGTCGTGTCCGCCTATGACGCCGCCGACGCCGGCTACGCGGACGACGACTACGACGATGGCGCGGACTACGAAGAATCCGACTTCGACGAGCTCGACGATGACACCGCCGTCCTCGACACCGACGAAGCTATCGAACACAAGCGCTAACGTGCGCCCCTCTTCGTCGAGGCCATCAAGTAGGCTCCTGCTGTTCCCCGAAACCGGGTGGACGCCGCATAACTGAACAAAGGAGTCGCGCATGACCACCATCAACGCCCGCCAGATCCTCGAGCGGGAAGGTCGAGCGCTCACCGCCGACGTGCTCGGGCCCGTCAACGGCTACCGCCATTCGCCCAACTCCGTGCGCCGATGCTCGAAGTGCTACGACGAGATCATCCTCCACGGCCGGTTCGGCTGGCTCCACGCCGAATCGCTCGAGCACGACTGCCTCGACGCCGAGAACACCGCCATCTGCGCCCGCTAGGACAGGCGTAAAAATCCCGGACGAGAATCGCTTTGTGCACGGTTGCACGTGACCATGCACAAAGCCAATCCCGAGCCCGTAAGGCCTCCAAGGATCTAGCAATCAACTGTTCGCCTGAATGTCACCTTACTGTATTGCAGCTGTGTTTAAGTGGGGAATTGGATGGCTTCCAATCCATCTAGTTCTTATTTTCCCAGTCACCGGCACCTTCCCGGATCAGCAGCGACTACAGCGAACAGGAAGACTTCATGAGCGCAGCAACATGGAAATCCGTGGCCGCGAGTGTGGGCGTCATTGCTCTCACCGTTGCCACGACACCTACATCTCAAGCAGCGATTGATCTCGATTACGAGGGCTACAACGGCAAGCCGTCGTGTATCTCCATCGACGGCAACGGCAACGTCAAGGCTCCGCAGCCTGGCGAATGCGCCCAGTTCGGCAAAGGCGGCCAGGGCCGTTCCGACGAAAAAGCCAAGAACGTCATCATGATCGTCGGCGACGGCATGGGGCACCAGGAAATCACCGCGGCCCGTAACTACCTGCTCGGTGCCGGCGGCCGCTTCGACGGTCTGGACAACCTCACCGCTACCGGTGCCTACACCACCTTCGCCATCGACGAAGACGGCAAGAAGAACTACGTCACCGACTCCGCGGCTTCCGCTACCGGTTGGGCGACCGGCACCAAGAGCTACAACGGTGCTCTTGGCGTGGACATCAAGAAGGACGCCCACGTCAACCTCCTCGAGATGGCTAAGAACGCCGGCATGCGCACCGGTAACGTGACCACCTCCGAGATCCAGGACGCCACCCCGGCCTCCATGGGGTCCCACATTTCGCAGCGCAGTTACTACGCGCCGTCCGGTGACTCGAAGCCGGTCAAGGGCGATGAGGCCCGCGAGAACGGCGGCATCGGCTCCATCTCCGAGCAGCTCATCGACACCCGCGCGGACGTCACTCTCGGCGGCGGCGCCAAGTACTTCGACACCAAGGTGATGGCGGACAGCGACAATACCAACCCGTTCCTCGAAGGTGACGCGAAGTTCAACACCAAGTGGGAGAAAGACAAGACCGTCGCAGAGAACGCCGAAGCCAACGGCTACAAGATCGTGCGTACCCGCGACGAGCTCGCAGCAGTCACTGAAGCGAACCAGGATCAGCCGGTTCTGGGCCTGTTCCATGACAAGAACATGACCCGCCGCTTCGAGTCTTCTACGCCGGCCAAGGGTGGCGCGACCGCTGAGCCCACAACCTGTAAGGAAGCCAATATCGGCAACGAGCCGGAGTTGGCGGACATGACCACTAAGGCCATCGAGCTGCTGGACAAGCCGAACGAGGAGAAGGGCTTCTTCCTCCAGGTCGAGTCCGCTTCGATCGACAAGGCCGACCACGACGGCGACGCCTGCGGCTTTATCGGTGAGCTCAAGCGCCTCGAGGACACGGTGGCCACCGCTGTCGATTTCGCCAAGAAGGACGGCGACACCCTAGTCGTCGTCACCGCGGACCACGCCCACACTGCGCAGATCGTGCCCGACGGCCAGGATTCCCCGGCTGTGACCACCCGCCTTCACACCCACGACGACACCAACATGTCCGTCGCATTCGGCACCGTTCCCGTCCCGAAGGTCGAGGAGGGCGACTTCTCCATGCAGCACACCGGTGCCCAGGTGCGCATCGCCGCGTACGGCCCGGCGTCCGAGAACGTCTTCGGCCAGATCGACCAGACCGACGCTTTCTACGTCATGGCCAACGCGCTCGGCCTCGGCGATTGGGAGGTCAACACGAACCCGGTGGCGCGCGACTTCACTGCCCGCAACGAGGCTAACGGGGAACTCTGCTACCAGCTCGAACCAGGTGAGGCTCCGCAGGTCGGTGACTGCACGAAGTTCGGCAAGAAGGGCCAAGGCCTCGACGACTCCAAGGCGAAGAACGTCGTGATCATGCTTGCCGACGGCACCGCCGACGCCGACATCACCGCCGCCCGCAACTACCTGCACGGCGCTAACGGCCGTTTCGAGGCCGTGGACAACCTCGAGTACACCGGTTACCACACCACGTACTCCCTGAATAGGGAGACCGGCAAGCCGGATTACGTCACCGACTCCGCTGCGTCCGGTTCCGCCCTCTACTCCGGCATCAAGACCTACAACGGCGGTTTGGGCATCGACAACAACGGCAAGCCGGTTCCGACCATGGCTGAGCTTGCAAAGGCTGCCGGCATGAAGGTCGGCAACGTTTCCACCGCGGAGATTCAGGACGCCACCCCGGCGGCATTCGCCGTCCACGCCCTGGACCGCGCGGACTACGCGCCATCCGGCGAGAAGAAGGTAGCGCAAGACGCACAGCGCCGCGAAAACGGTGGTCTCGGCTCCATCTCCGAGCAGCTTGTCGACGTCCGCGCCGACGTCACCCTCGGCGGCGGTGCCGAGTACTTCGACACCGAGGTGATGGTCGACGGCAAGAACGGCGACACCACCTGGACCAAGGGCAAGACCGTTCTGGACAATGCGCGCGACAACGGCTTCGAAATCGTCAACGACGCTAAGAGCCTCGACGCAGTGAAGAACTCCGACAAGCCAGTCCTGGGCCTCTTCTCCCCGAGCCACATGCCGCGCATCTACAAGGAGACCGTTCCGACGGAAGATGGCGCGATGAAGGAAGCACAGCGCTGCGAGGCTAACCCCGAGTACACCGACGATATCCCGACGCTTGCGGCCATGACCCGCAAATCCCTGGAACTGCTTCAGAACGACAAGGGGTTCGTCCTCCACATTGAGGCGGCGTCCCCGGACAAGGCCAGCCACGGTGCCGACGCCTGCGGCATGATCGGCGAGATCCGCCAGTGGGACGAGTCCATCAAGGTCGTCCAAGACTGGGTGGAGGAGACCGGTGAGCCGACCCTGATCGTCGCCACTGCCGACCACGCCCAGACCCCGATGATCACCTACAACCAGAAACCGACCGCCGGCTTGACCACCAAACTGAAGACCGCGGACGACGCTGACATGTCCCTGCTGTACTCCACCGCGGAGTCGAACGACCCGAAGGACGCCCTCGGCGGCCAGCAGCACACCGGTGCTCAGGTCCGCGTTGCGGCTTCCGGCCCGGGGGCGGCGAACTTCACCGGCCAGATCGACGAGACCGACATCTTCTTCGGCGCGATGAACGCCGTGGGCGTCGACACTGATCAGCCTATCGACGGCAGCTCTTCTGGCTCCTCCGGCTCGTCTAGCTCCTCGAGCTCTTCGGCTAACTCGGCTGGTTCTTCCATTGGTGTGTTCTTCGGCGTTCTTGCCGCTCTGCTGGGGGTGGTTGCTCCTCTGAGTCCGCTGTTCCCGCAGGCACGCGAGATGTTTGAGAACTTCCGTAAGACCCTGCCGTTCTAACGCTGCGCGGGTAGCACCTCCGCTGATATGCGGCCCCGAGCCGCAGACCTGCTCCCCGCTGGTCGGACTGTGAACGCAGATCCCGACTAGCGGGGAGCTTCTGGGGTTAAACGACAAAAAGTGTGTCTGGAATCGCCGGTTTCCGGGGCTTAACCACGAGGTTTCAGGAAAATATATG
>NZ_JAGPZA010000021.1:0-31483 GCF_024454095.1 Corynebacterium sp. CCUG 69979
CTTTGGTGACACAGTAGTCATTATCGGTGAAACTCCCTCTCAATCAGAGCCTCACACACAAACATCCTGACACCCTCAGGTCTACCATCGGCAGTGCAAAACTTAATGACAGATCAACATCTTTCTCAAAGGAGACCCCATGAGCACACTCACCGGCACCTACAACCTAGACCCCGCACACTCTTCCGTCGGCTTCACCGTGCGCCACGCAATGGTGACCAAGGTCCGTGGCGAGTTCACTGATTACGAAGCGTCCATTACCGTGGCGGAGGATCCGTCGGCAAGCACTGCTAGCGGCACTGTGCGCACGGAGAGCATCGACACTCGCAACGAAGACCGCGACGCCCACGTCCGCGGCGAGGACTTCTTCGCAGTCGAGCAGTACCCGGAGATGACGTTCAACGCCACCAGCTTCGACGTCGACGCAAACGGCAACGGCACCGTCACCGGTGACCTGACCATCAAGGGCACCACGAAGCCCGTCACGTTCGAGGTTGAGACGTTCGGTGTGGAAGAAGACCCGTTCGGCAACATCCGCATGGGCTTTGAGGCGCGCACCACGATCAATCGCAGCGAGTTTGGCATCGACTTCCAGGCTCCGTTGAACTCCGGCGGCATGATGCTGAGCGAGAAGGTCGGCATCGAAATCGAGGGTTCTGCGATCAAGCAGTAGCTTATCGACGAGCTTCCGCCCTCCGCCCGCCACTTTCGTGGCGGGCCTTTTTGTGCTTACCGGCCGGGTTTTCGGATCTTCTGGAGATGACTCTTGACGGCTAGCGTCCGAGACAGTACTTTCCAAACTGGAAAGTACTTCACGACCCTGGAGAGATGACCATGAACCCGTCAGCTTCTGAAGCGCGCGAGATGCTCGCTCGCGCAAATACCCTGTCCCGCAATGCCGCCCGATTCCCATTGAGCTGGATCGGCTATATCATGCTCTGTGCAGCCGGGCCGCTGTATCTCATCGCTTCCTACTTCAATGGCGGTGGCCCGCCACCACCGATCGTGTGGGCGGTGATTGGGGCATGGGTGTTCTTTGGGATGAACTCGTCCGCTATCTTCGGGGCGCTTTCGGGCCCGGCACCGAAAGGCTTTGGCGCTCGGTGGGGTGTCATGATCGGACTGTGGGGAATCATGTGGGGGTTCAGCCTCTTGGGTCCGAGCATCACTTCCGGACAACTCGTCCTGCAAAGTTACGTTTACCTTGGTCTCGCCCTTGCGGGGCCGGTGTGGGACTATGCCTCGCTGCGCGTTCAGAGGATGAAATAATCCATGGCGCACCTGCGAAACGAGCTTGACCCAGTACTGGCGAATCCGCTGCGCTTTTCCTTGCTCGCTTCTCTTTCCAACGTCGTTGAGATGACGTTCAAGGATCTGCGCGACCATCTGGACACGACGGACTCCACCTTGTCGAAGCATGCGACTGCACTCGAAGACGCTGGGTATGTCCGAGCCAAGAAAGGCTTTGTCGGCAAGCTGCCGCAGACCCGGTTTGTCATCACCAAGGCCGGGCGGGAGGCGCTCAGCCATCACCTGGAAACCCTCAACCGCATCGCGCAGGGCGGGTGATGCGGAAGCGGCCAGAGAAAGTCAGGGAAACACGCCGGGGTTCAGTAAAATCACAGAGTTCACGGTCTACTATCAGGTTATGAAGCAATGCACTTTCCTCGGCGGGCTGCTTTTCGGCGCCGTGAGCTTTCCCATAATCGCGGTTCTAGCTGCGCTTTCCGTGGCAGATCCGGACGGGGCCAATCAAGCTACTACCTCAGCGATCATCGCGCTAGGCAACACTGTAGCGACGCTGTGGATCATCGGCTCGACGTACTACCTCGTCAATCGGCCGGAGATCTCACAGGGCAAGTGCGCGGCTATGCAGACCGCTGTCACCGGGGCAATTCTGCTTGTGCTCGGCTTCGGCTCGACCGCGTTCTACGCCTGGGAGGAAGTAGCCGCAGGTACGGAACTGCCGACGATCAATCTGCTGGTCTTTCTCATTCCTGTCGGGTTGTTCGTCGTTACAGTCGCGCTATTCATGGCGATGCTGCAAGGCCCTGGAACTCCCACTGGCAATCCCAGGGTGCAGGTCGCACACGCGCACTAGAAACCAGTTCGAACTAAGGGGCTTTCGGTGAAAAAATCGGTGAACTGGCAAACCCTCACGCCGCCGGGGGCCAAAGACGCACTCGTTGCGGCGTTAGCTATTGTCTCGATGTACGCGCTGCTCATCGGTCAGGCTGTCGGGCTGTGGAAACTAGACGTCGACAGAAGTGTCCTCATCGTTGCTATGCCGTTCATGATGGTGATAGCGCTTGGTCTTCCCGCCTGGTTGTTACTGCGCTACTTGCGCAACCGCGGGATCGAAGCGGGGTTTCTCCCACTGGGCAAGCGCGGTTGGCACCTCCTTTGGCAGGTGCCGGCCATCATCATCAGCGCCGGCATTGTGACTTCGATCTTGGGGCCGCTGCTCGGGCTGAACAACGCAGACGACTCCTCGGTCTTGGAAGAGGTAGGTGTCGGGCGTGCTCTTCCCATCATTGTCGCGTTGGCGGCCTACTTGCTCGTAGGGCCGTTCCTGGAAGAGCTGGTCTTTCGCCGGGTTCTCATGGGGTACTTCGATACCGTCATGCCCGGTGTGCTCAGTGTGATCCTCAGTTCGGTGATCTTCGGGATCGCCCACGTAAGCCCACCGGCAATTCTGTACACGACCTTCTTTGGTCTCGGGTGCGCCCTTGTCACCCGCTGGCACGGCACCTTATGGGCTGGCTTGATCGCGCACGTTGCAAATAATGCGTTGATCCAGCTCACCACGCTGGCCGTGCTTCTCGGCTAAGCATGGCTGGCGGCTCTAACACGTCGTTGGCAAACGGAACCTGAGTTGCAGAATTGTGTCTCCTCTATGCTTGAGAAATACCCGCCGAACGGGGCTGTAAGAACACCGAATGACACGAAGAGGAAGCACCATGTTCACATCACGCACACTGAAAACGATTGGGGCGTCCGTCGCTGCGTCCACGCTGCTGCTAGTGGCCGGGTGCAGCTCGGACGAGCAGGGCAATGCAGAAGGGCCGGCCACGGAAACCCAGGGGGAGAGTGCTGAAGCAGCCCCGTCCGAAGAAACGGCGGCTGAGAACTCCGAGTCGGCCGAGGTGAAAGATCTCTCCCAGTTGTTCGATGGCGTCACCTTCAAGAGCGAGCAGGTGGTCACGCAATCACCGGAGCAGATCAAGGACTTGCTCCAGGTGATGAAGGACGTGCAAGCGGCGGATATGTTCGAGTTCGATCCCCCTGAGTGCGGCGAGGAGTTCCAGAGGAACCAAGACGACTTCAACGATGAAGACGTTTCGCCGGAGACCTTCACTGCGGGTGACGTTCAAACCGACGGTTTCGCAGTGGTTGCCTATGACCTAAGCGTGACCAAGGATCCGGAGCGCGATAGAACGACGCCGGACTTAGAAAAGTGCGGAAACTACTCGTTCACGTCGCCCGCAGGCGTAATGAGCGTCGCGGCTGAGGAGCTCCCCTTCACTGCAGATGCGGATGGGGGCTACGCCGTCATCCAGCGGACCGACTCCGAAATGGAGCAGATGTCCACTTACAACACTGTGGCCGAGAAAAACGGCACGCTCGTCAGCTTGAGTCTCAATGATCCGAGCGAGGAAAACATCAAGGCGGCCGAGGAAACACTGGGCATGATCCTCGACCGCCTGTAGGCGGGATTTAGGAGTCCAGCAGCTCCAGCACGGCCTCGCCGACACCGGCTGCGCTCATCGGGTTTTGCCCGGTGACCAGCTTGCCGTCCACGACGACATGCTTCGTCATGGGCAGCTTAGCGGTGGTGTACTCGCCGGCTTGCTCCTTCAGCTTCTCCTCGAGGCTGAAAGGGACTTCGGCTGTGCGCTGAGCCAGTTTCTCCTCGGCCCAGGAGTAGCCGGTGACGTTACGGCCGTCGAGAAGCGAAGAACCGTCTGCGAGGGTGACGTCGAGCAAACCGACCGGACCGTGGCAGACAGCCGACACAATCTTGTCGGCGTCGGCGAAGTGGGCGACTGCGGCGGAGACTTCCTCGTTAGTGAAGTCGAACATCGTGCCGTGGCCGCCGATCAAGTAGATCCCGTCATAGGAGTCGAGGTCGACGTCGGTGACGGCGGGGGTGTCGTCGAGAAGCGCCATGAACTCCGGATCCTTGTAGCGCTTGTTCGTGCCGCCCATCTGGATCACCGGGGTTTTCAGGCTCACCGGGTCAATGGGGACAGCGCCGCCATCGACGCTGGCAAGGTCGACCTCGTGGCCGGCCTTGGTCATGACGTCGTAAAAGTGCGTGAATTCGCCGAGCCACATTCCGGTGTGAATACCGGAGCTCTGGTAGCGGTGGACGCTGGTCGACAGTGCGAGAAACTTCATTCTATTGTCCTTGTGCTTCGAAGTAGCCGGGCGCGTTGAGGGTGGTTGCCTGGCCGGTGCGCAGGTAATCCACCACGAGGCGATCAACAACGGGGTTGCCGAACGCCACGTGGCCATGGCCCGGGCCGTGCACGGTCACCAACTGCGTGCCCATCGTGGAGTGCAGGGTGCCGCGGCCAGCGTACACAGTCTGCGGATCGCGCGTGGCGTTGATCTGCAGGGGACGCACGGCCAGCTTGGAACCGTCGAGATGCGGGCGTCCAACGACCGGTGCAGCTCCGTTGCACATCAATCCGCTCTTGTACATGGCGTTGATGGCGGTGAAGATGTCCCCGGAGATGTAATTGGTGTACAAAGCCTGCGGGATGAGCGTGTAGTCCGGCGGGGTGATGTTCTCGTTGCAGGTCTGCACAGAGAGCAACTGCTGGGTGTGCATTTGTGACAGCTTGAGCTCTTCGGCGACTGCTGGCGGAGGAACCTCACCGACCTGGTCGGCAGTGCCGTTGGTCATGGTGGCCAGCAGGTGCCACTGGCTCGGCTGCGGGATGAGCAAGCGGGTCATGAGCAGCAACTGGGAGTTGGCCTGGTTTGCGCCGGGGTTGAGAATCATGTTGACCACGTTCTCGCCCTCCACGCGGGCCTTGCCGGTGGCGGTCGAAAGGTCAGCTCCAGCTTGGCCGGAGCTTGCAAGCCCCGGAGGCAGGTCACCCACGCGGGCCGGCGGGGGAACAACCGTCGGGTTCGTGCCGGTCTCGGCGACGATCTGGCGGGACCAGTACTGGTAGGCCTTGAGCGGGGTATCACCCATCTTGTACTTGTCGTCGTTCATAGACAGCCAGGTGAAGTACTCGTGCAACACCGTCTCGTAGCCTCCCTGCTGGGACGCCAGGACGTCGTTCCACGCCATGTTCGGATCCATTGCGGAATCCAGGACGACCTTGTCAGTGTTGGCCGGGTACATCGTGGCGTACACAGACCCGAGGAACGTACCGTACGACAAGCCCATGATGGAGATCTTGTCGTACCCCAGGGCCTGGCGGACCATGTTCCAGTCGCGCGCGTTGTTGTCCGTGGTGATGGACTCCGGGTAACCGGGGCCGCCGGTCTGGCAGCTGCGGCGGACGTATCCGCCCATGTTGGTCACGGAGTCGACCGTGTCGCGCACCACCGCCAGCGGATCTTGTCCGGTCGCCGGGTCTTGGCATTCTAGGGGAGTGGAGTGCGCCAAGCCGCGTGGCTGCACGGCGACCAAGTCCCACTCGTTGCGGATCTCTTGCGGCCAGTTGTACCCGACGTTCTTCGACCCGAAGTAGGTGTAGGCATCGCCGCCAGGGCCGCCCGAGTTACCAAAGAGTACACCGCGCTTCTCTGCTGGCTGCTGCGCCTTGATCTGCAGGAAGCCGAGCGAGATCTTGCGGCCGTCCGGCTGGTCGTAGCGCATCGGAACATCAATCCGGCCGCACTGAGCGCCGGCGACGTCAACGGTGGCGGGGCAGTCTTCCCACGTAATCTTCGGTGCGGGCTGAGCTCCGGCCGCCGGAATGACGGCCATCGTCGCGGCTGCGGCAACTGTCGCAACGACAGTTGCCGCCCGCTTCAAGGAAAATACGGTGAACACTGCGATACCTCCCAGGTAAGAAGAATCCTTTTCAAAACTATGTCGCCCATAATAAATCTTGCGCGCGAGAAAAGCGCGGCACGGGAAATGACAGCAGATCGGCCCGCACTTTCCACTCGGAGGGTGCGGGCCGATTTGTGTTCTGGCTGCGGTTGCGGGTTAAACGACAAAAAGTGTGTCCGGAATCGCCGGTTTCCGGGGCTTAACCACGAGGTTTCAGGAAAATATATGCTTCTGGGGCATATATCTGGCTTCCTGACGGCAAATCCACGGAGGGGCTAGCGCTGTGTGCTATGTACGCCGTGGTGTGGTGGCGCAATGCCAAAGAACCAACCACGCTGCTACTGCGGCGGCGAGATGAAACGCAACGGCACCACCAGCAAAGGCACCACCAGATGGCGGTGCAAACAATGCGGCGCATCCAGCGTGAAGCACCGCGGCGACATCACCAATGCAGCGGTGTTTACCGCCTTCATTGATCATCTCACCACCGGCACCAGTCTCGATGCTGTTGCCCACCGCGTGGGATGTTCGCCCCGTACGCTGCAACGCCGGTTCGAACCGTTCTGGCTCATTGATGTGCCCGACCCCACGGTATCGACACCAACTACAACCACTCAATCGGCATCCAAAAAGGCCACATCTAACCCCCACGACACGCCGGAGTCAGACACACATTTTGTCGTTTAACCCGCGGTTGCAGCCGGTAATTAATCCACCACGAACACGATCAAGTCGCGCGGGCCGTGAACGCCTTCCACACGCACGAGCTCAATGTCGGACGTTGCCGACGGACCAGAGATGAGCGTGGCCGGTTTGTACGGGTCGATCTTGCCGAACATCTCGGGCACGCCGTAGACCACGGTGTCCATGGGCACGATGCACAAGTGGCGGTCGGGCACCAGGGACAGGGAGCGGCGGCCGCAGACGGCGGGGCCGTCCTCTAGAACGTCGGACTGCAGCACGATCGTGCCGGTCTGTGCAGCGGACACGACAGAGCTGGTGACCACCGCATCAGCGTCCCCAAGGGTGCGCGGGTCCACAGAAGACTCGTCCGGGGCAGCAGTGCCGGAGAAACCGTCGAAAAGCGACTTCTCCAGGCCCGGCGCGTAGCGCACGTCGTCGCACTCGCGGTCGTGGAGTACCTCGACGATCTTGCCCGGCAGCTCGTCCGCGGAGCACTGGATCACATCGGCCTTGTAGTCCACGAGCCTGTCGACGAGGATTTCACGCAGCTCGTCGCGGCCCAGCGACGACTCAGTGCGGTACTCGTGGGAGTGCTCGACGCTCGCAGGCGCGTCTGCGAGCTTCTGCGCGTCGCGGATGCGGGAGAGAATTGCCTCTTTAGCGCTCGTCATTGCGGGCCTCCCCTTGGTTGGTCGAGGCATTGTCCTCGATGGTGTCAGCTGCAACGGTGTCAGAATTCGGGTCAGTGTTGCGGGCAGCACCCTGTGCGCGGGCATCCGCGAGCAACTGCTGCGCCTCATCCGACTCGAACCACTCACGGAAGGACTTCTTCGGCGGCACCGCGGTGTCGCGGTAGTCGGACCAGCCAGACATGAACAGCGGCAGCGAATCAATCACGCCGTTGAAACCGCCGAGGATGCGGCCGGCAGCAGCCATGCGCACCGCCTGGTTCCACAGCTTCTGGTTGCCCATGACAAAGCCAATGGAGGAGAACATCGAACCCTCGAGTGCCGGACGGTGGTTCTTCACCTTCTGGTGGCGCATCTCCAGCAGCACATCGGTGATCGGGATCTTAACGGGGCAGACCTCGTCGCAGCGGCCGCACAGCGAGGACGCGTACGGCAGCGACGCGGTGACGTCATCCGTCGAATCCATGCCCGCCAGCTGCGGGGTGAGGATTGCGCCGATCGGGCCGGGGTAGACCGAACCGTAGGAGTGGCCGCCAGCGCGCTCGTAGACCGGGCACACGTTCAGGCATGCAGAGCAGCGGATGCACTTGAGAGCCTCACGGCCGATCTCGTTGGACAGCGCGGCAGTGCGGCCGTTGTCCATGAGGACAATGTGGAACTCTTGCGGGCCGTCGTTCGCGGTCACGCCCGACCAGATCGAGGTGTACGGGTTCATGCGCTCACCGGTCGAAGAACGGGGGAGCAGCTGCATGAACACGCCGAGGTCGTCGAAGGAAGGCAGGAGCTTTTCGACGCCCATCACCGTGATCAGAGTTTCCGGCAGGGTCACGCACATGCGGCCGTTGCCCTCAGACTCCACGATGGACACCGAACCGGTCTCGGCGATGCCGAAGTTGCAGCCGGAGATAGCCACCTTGGCCTTCATGAACTGGTCGCGCAGGAAGGAACGCGCTGCGTCCGCCAGCTCCGAAGGGTCCTCAGTGAGGTCCTGGCGAGCGCCAGGCATCTTCTCGGTGAAGATGTCACGGATCTCTGCGCGGTTGCGGTGGATGGCCGGCACAACGATGTGGGAGGGGAAGTCCTCGCCCAGCTGGACGATGAGCTCCGCCAAGTCCGTCTCCTGAACGTGGATGCCGTCTTCGGCGAGGACCTCATTCAGCGCGATCTCTGCAGTCGCCATGGACTTGACCTTGACCACTTCAGTCTCACCGGTGGCTTTGACCAGGTCGGCGACAATCTGGTTAGCCTCGCGGGCGTCGCGCGCCCAGTGGACGTGGCCGCCGCGGGCGGTGACGTTCTCCTCGAACTGCTCGAGCAGCTCCGGCAGGCGAGCCAACGTGTCGCGCTTGATGGTCGAGCCTGCCTCACGCAGCTGCTGCCAGTCATCCAGCTCGTCGACAACGCCCTGGCGCTTGAGACGGATCTGAGTAGTCGCGTGGTGCAGATTCCGGCGCTGCGTAGAGTTGTTCAGCTCGTGCTTCGCGTTCTTCTGGAACTTCTCGTACTCGCGGAAGTGACCCGGCTCATGCGGGGCATGCGGCGGGGTAGTGGGGGTGCCGAGTGAGACCTTCACAGCATCTTCTCCTTCGAGTATGCGGCCGACGTCGGCGTCCACGGGTGCTCGCGGGTGGATGCGAGAATCTCCGCGATGTGGATCGCGCGGATGCCGGAGTGCTGGCGGGACATAGCGCCGCCGATGTTCATCAGGCAGGACGAGTCGCCAGCGGTGACGTACTCGGCCTCCGTGTCCTTAATGTGGCGTACCTTGTCGCTGACCATCGCCGCCGAAACGTCGGCGTTCTTCACCGCGAAGGTGCCACCGAAACCGCAGCACTCTTCAACGTTGTCCAGCTCGACGAAGTCGATGCCCTCGACGTTCTTCAGCAGATCCGTCGGGCGGCTGCCGACCTTGATCATGCGGCGGGAGTGGCAGGTGGAGTGGTAGGTCACGCGGTGGGGGAAGAACGCTCCCACATCGGTGGTGCCCATGACATCCACGATGAACTCGGACAGGTCAAGGGTCTTGTTAGCGGCGCGCGTTGCACCGTCGACAAGCCCCTTGGAACCGTAACGGTCAGCGATGCGCACGTGCTGCTCGCGGACGGCACCAGTGCAGGAGCCGGACGGGGTGACAACGTAATCGATCGAATCGTCCGCGAACGCGTCAACGTAGTTCTCAATAATGGGCACCACTTCCTTCTGGTACCCGGTATTGATGTGCATCTGTCCGCAGCAGGTCTGCTCTTTCGGGAAGACGACTTCGCATCCGAGGCGGGACAAAACCAAGGCAGACGCCTTGTGGGCATCGGGGAACAGGGCGTCCCCGATGCAGGTGGAAAATAGGGCTACACGCACTGGTGGCTCCTTTCTGGGTGGGTTGCCGGCCAGTCAGCGTAGAGGTTACTCCCCTTTAGCCCACAGCGGGCGCTAGGGCACTGAGCACGTTCGTCTGCAGGAAGACCATGGTGCACACAGCCAGCAAGAAGACGAAGGACCAGCCGACGACTTTCTTGAAAAGCTCCGACTCTTTGCCCTCCATGTTCACCGCCGTGGCGGCGATGGCGAGGGACTGCGGGGAGATCATCTTGCCCACGACACCACCGGTGGTGTTGGCCGCCAGCATGAGATCCGGGTTGAGGTCCAGGCGCTCGGCGGCCGTGACCTGAAGGTTGGCGAACAGCGCGTTCGCGGACGTGTCCGAGCCGGTGACCGCCACGCCGATCCACCCCAGCATCGGAGCCAGGAAGGCAAACGCGGCCCCGAGGCCTGCGAACCAATAACCAATGGTCACCGTCTGGCCGGAGTAGTTCATCACGTACGCCAGCGCGAGAACCACCACGATGGTCAGCGCGGACCAGCGCATGCGGTAGGCCGTGTCCACGAATTCTTTGCCCACCTGGGCCCAGTTGAGCTGGTAGCGGCCGTTCTCGTCGAAGATGATGTAGACCAACGCGACGATGAGCCCGGAGATGACCAGCAGGGTGCCCGGGTTGTGCAGGTAGGCGAAGGTGTAGTCGGTCTTGACGTCGGTGCCGGTAGAGCTGAGGATGCGGCCTGTCTCAATCCCCGGCCACGGAATGGCCAGTTTGAACGACTTCAGCCATTCAGGGATCGTCGTGCCCAAGTTGGCAATGCCGAAGATGAACACCACGACGGCATAGGGCATCAGTGCCATCCAGACGCGGTTGCCGGGAAGGCTCTCATCTGCTGCTTCAGCGCGCGTCTTGATCGCGGTGGAACCAGCTACCTCGGTCTCGGCATCGTCGCCGTGGGTTCCTGTCCCCGCGTTCGGTGCTACGTCTGCGTCCGGCTGGTCAAGGCCAAGGCGCTCACGCAGCTCCGGCACACCGACCGGTTTCCAGAACTGCAGCAGAACAAACGCCGCGCCAAGGGCGACGATGCAGGCGATGACGTCGGTGAGCTGGTAAGCGAAGTAGTTGGAGGTCCACCACTGTGCAATACCGAAGGACAGGCCGATGGTGACGGCGGCGGGGATGGTCTCGCGGACGCCGCGTCCGCCGTCTACCAGGAAGGCGATGATGAACGGCACGAAGAACGCCAGGAACGGGGTTTGGTGGCCGACAATCGCAGCGATGTTCTCTGTCTGCTCGAGAGTGCGGCCACCGACCTCACCGGCAGTGGTGATCGGGATGGACACCGCGCCGAACGCAACGGGGGCGGTGTTGGCGATCAGCACAATCGATGCCGCCTTCAGCGGGGGGATGCCGAGGGCGAGAATCATCGTCGCGGTGATGGCCACCGGTGCGCCGAATCCTGCGAGCGCTTCAAGCAGGCCACCGAAACAAAAGGCGATGAGCATCGTCTGGATGCGCACATCTCCGTTGCCCATTTTGTCGAACACCCTGCGAAGGTCTTCGAACCGGCCGGCTGCCACGGTGATCTGGTAGAACCAGATCGCGGTGAGGATCACCCAGACAATAGGGAAGAGTCCGTAGAGCCCGCCGCGGAACGCGGACGATACTGCCATGCCGACCGGCATATTGAAGCCGAGCACAGCAACAAGCAGCGCCACGCCCAGCGCAACCAGACCGGACGTGTGAGCGCGCGCTTTGAAACCCAGCAGCATGACGAAAAACGCCAACAGCGGCAAGACCGACACAAGTGCGGATAGTCCTACGCTTCCCGCTACTGCGTCGGTCTGAATCTGAAAGGTCCCCATTGACCATCTCCTCTGCGAATACTTTGCACGGGCAAAAATAATGCAGTCAAAGTATTCCAGTAGCCGCGTGTGTCCGGAGGAAAACGGAGATTTTCACCCAGTTTCATTAAAGGATGAGCAGCGCACCTGCCAGTTCTGCCGGTGTCCGGCCCCTGATCTAGACTTGCTGCCCATGACCCCTGCTGACCTCGCCGCGACTGTTCGCGCCATTACTACCGAAACGCTCGATGCCCACGGGCTTGATTCCTCCGTCGTCCCGGAGACGGTCACCGTCGAGAGGCCCCGCAACCCGGAGCACGGCGATTACGCCACCAATGTCGCACTTCAGGTGGCCAAGAAAGCAGGGACGAACCCGCGGGAGCTCGCCGGCTGGCTTATCGACGCTCTTGTCGCCCTCCCCGAGATCGATTCCGCAGATGTTGCCGGCCCCGGCTTCATTAATCTGCGCCTTGGGGCTGCTGCCACCGGTGGCATTGTGGCCGACATCCTGGCGAAGGGGGAGGCCTACGGCAGCTCGGACATCTACGACGGGGAGAAAATCAACCTGGAGTTCGTCTCCGCCAACCCGACTGGCCCGATCCACCTGGGCGGCACCCGATGGGCAGCCGTCGGTGACTCGTTGGGCCGTGTGCTGGAATTCTCCGGCGCGGAGGTGACCCGCGAGTACTACTTCAACGACCACGGCGGCCAGATCGACCGCTTTGCCCGCTCCCTGGTAGCTGCAGCCAAGAATGAGCCGACCCCCGAGGACGGTTATGGCGGGGAGTACATCGCCGACATTGCCAGCGCGGTTGTCGCGGAGAACCCGGGCATCCTGGAGGGCGATGCAGCGGTAGTGCAAGAAGCTTTTCGGCGCGAGGGCGTCGAGAAGATGTTCGCGCAGATCAAACAGTCCCTGCACGACTTCGGCACCGACTTCGATGTCTTCTTCCACGAGAACTCCCTGTTCGAGTCCGGCGCTGTGGACCGTGCGATCCAGACGCTGAAGGACAACGGCAACCTCTATGAAAACGATGGAGCGTGGTGGCTGCGCTCGACCGACTTCGGCGATGACAAAGACCGCGTCGTGCTCAAGTCCGACGGTGATGCCGCATACATAGCTGGCGACATCGCGTATGTAGCAGACAAGTTCGACCGCGGACACACTCTGGCCATCTACATGCTGGGTGCGGACCACCACGGTTACATCGCCCGCCTGCGCGCAGCCGCCCAGGCGCTGGGATACAACCCGGAGGCAGTCGAGGTCCTCATCGGCCAAATGGTCAACCTGGTCCGCGACGGCCAGCCGGTGAAGATGTCCAAGCGCGCCGGGACAGTGATCACCCTCGACGACTTGGTGGATGTCATTGGTGTGGATGCCGCGCGTTATTCGATGGTGCGCTCCTCGGTCGACTCCACTCTGGACATCGACCTGGACCTGTGGGAGAAGCAGTCCAACGACAACCCCGTCTACTACGTGCAGTACGGCCACACGCGCCTGGCGTCGATCGAACGTAAGGCTGCCGAGACCGGTGTCGTCCTCGCAAGCTCGGACGACGATGAAGAAGTTGATCTGTCCTTGCTCACCCACGAGAAGGAAGGCGACCTGATTCGTACGCTGGGCGAGTTCCCTGCCGTCGTCAAGGCAGCGGCTGAGCTGCGCGAACCGCACCGTATCGCGCGCTACGCCGAGGAACTGGCCAGCGTCTTCCACAAGTTCTATGACGCCTGCCAGATCCTGCCCAAGGCAGGGGAGGGCCCGCAGCCGATTCATGCCGCACGTCTCACGCTCGCCTCGGCCTCGCGCCAGGTGCTGGCCAATGCTCTGCGCCTGCTCGGCGTGACCGCTCCGGAGAGGATGTAGACCGATGCTCGATCCCGTTCTAAACACTGCCAACCTGTCGCGCGATGACCTGTTGCGCATGCGCCACAACGAGGCCGGGTGCTTCAACGACCTGCCCGCCCATGTGTGGCCACGAAGCGCGCAGCGGCTTGAGGGCGGTACTGTCACCATCGCCGGCGTGCCGCTGCCGGACATTGCAGCTGAGTACGGCACCCCTGTGATGGTTGTCGACGAGGATGATTTCCGGTCCCGCTGCCGAGACATGGTTCGCGCTTACGGCAAGGCGGAAAACGTGCACTACGCCTCCAAGGCATTCCTGACCACTCACATTGCCCGCTGGGTCAACGAGGAGGGACTGTCGCTCGACGTGGCGAGCGAGAACGAGCTTCTCATTGCCCTACACGCGGGATTCCCGGCAGAGCGCATCACCGTGCACGGCAACAACAAGCCCGATTCGTTCCTGCGCCGCTGCGTGCGCGAAGGCGTCGGCGAAGTGGTCATCGACTCCCACCAGGAGCTCGAGGAGCTTGAGCGCATCGCCGGTGAGGAAGGCACGGTGCAGGACGTGTTCATCCGCGTCAAACCCGGTGTGGAGGCGCATACGCACGAGTTCATCGCCACCAGCCACGAAGACCAGAAGTTCGGTTTGTCGCTGGTATCTGGCTCCGCCTACCGCGCCGCCGTGGCCGCCCGTGAGGCGGACAACGTCCGGCTGACCGGTCTGCACTGCCACGTCGGTTCCCAGGTGTTTGACGCGGAGGGATTCAAGCTCGCCGCCGCGCGGGTACTGGGGCTGTATGCGCAGATCTACCGCGAGCTGGGCCTGGAGCTCGGCTACCTCGACCTCGGCGGCGGTTACGGCATCGCCTACACCAACGAGGAGCAGCCGCTCGCCGTTGATGACGTGGCGAAGGACTTGCTCAAAGCCGTAGCCGAGAAGGCGGACGAGCTTGGCATCACCCCGCCGGAGGTCATTGTGGAGCCGGGTCGCGCCATTGCCGGCCCCGCCGCTGTGACTGTGTACTCGGTGGGCACGGTCAAGGACGTGCACGTGACTGATGAGGCGACGCGCCGCTATATCGCCGTCGACGGCGGCATGAGCGACAACATCCGCACCGCCCTGTACGGCGCAGATTATGACGCACGTGTGGTCAACCGCCTCACAGGCGGCACTCCGCAGGCCACCCGCATGGTCGGGGCCCACTGCGAGTCCGGTGACATCCTCATCAACAACGCCCTGTGGCCGGACGATATTGCCCGCGGTGACCTCATCGCACTCGCCGCGACGGGTGCCTACTGCTACTCCATGGCATCGAACTACAACTGCTTCGGCCGGCCGGCCGTCGTCAGCGTCAAAGATGGCGTAGTCACTCCGATGGTGCGTAGGGAGACGGTAGAGGACATCCTCGCTCGAGAGGTTTTGTAGACTCGAGAACCATGACTTCACAGACCACTCACAGCGCTGAGGGACACAACGGTAATTACCCGGGCAAGGGCATCGGCCAGCCGGTCGGTGTCGCTGTTCTGGGAATGGGCACGGTGGGCACTGAGGTGCTCCGCCTGATTAGCGAGTTCTCCTCCAATTTGGAGCAGCGCATCGGCGGCCCCATTGATGTTCGTGGTGTCGCTGTGTCTGACTTGGGCAAGCGCCGCGAAGTGCTCGATCTCTTCCCGGACATCGCGCTCACGGACAACGCCTTGGAGCTGATCGACCGCGACGACATCGATGTCGTGGTCGAGGTCATTGGCGGCATCGAGTACCCGCGCCAGTGCGTTCTCGCCGCGCTCAAGGCCGGCAAGTCCGTGGTCACTGCGAACAAGGCTCTCATCGCGGCGCACGCCGACGAGCTTTCCGACGCCGCTAATGAGGCCGGTGTCGACCTCTACTACGAAGCAGCCGTTGCCGCCGCAATCCCCGTCGTGGGAACGCTGCGCCGTTCGCTCGCCGGCGACCAGATCCAGCGCATCTCCGGCATTGTCAACGGCACGACCAACTACGTCCTCGACGCGATGGCGTCGACCGGTATGAGCTACGACGAGGCACTGGCGGAAGCCACCCGCCTGGGGTACGCCGAGGCGGACCCGACCGCCGACGTCGAGGGCCACGATGCCGCCTCTAAGGCCGCCATCTTGGCATCGATGGGCTTCCACTCCCGCGTGACCTACGACGACGTGCACGCGGAGGGCATCACCAACATCACTGCCGAGGACATCGAGGCAGCTAAGGACGCCGGCTTCACCATCAAGCTGCTGGCGATCTGCGAGCGGCTTTTCGACGATGCCGGCAACACCACTTCCGTCGCCGCCCGCGTCCACCCGACGCTGGTGCCGAACGAGCACCCACTGGCGAGCGTCGACAAGTCCTACAACGCTGTCTTCGTTGAGGCCGAAGCCGCTGGCCGTCTCATGTTCTACGGTAACGGCGCGGGTGGCGCGCCCACCGCTTCCGCTGTGCTCGGTGACCTTGTCGGCGCTGCCCGCAACAAGATTCACGGCGGCCGCGCCCCGGCGGACAACCCCTACGCTCACTACCCGGTCGCAGACTTCGGCGATGTGCCGACGCGCTACCACATCGACATGTCGGTCGTGGACCGCGCAGGTGTCCTTGCGGATATTTCTCGCCGCTTCGCTGATGCAGGCATTTCCATTTCGGCTGTTCGTCAGGAAGAGCACGGTGATGCGTCGCGCCTGATCGTCGTCACGCACATGTCGATTGAGCGCAAGCTTGCGGCGATCGTCGAAGAACTGGCCACGCTTGACGACGTCAAGGCCGTCAACTCCGTCATCCGCCTCGACGCCGACGCTGCCGAGTAGTCATGAGCACCGATCTTGAGGTGGGCTTGCGTGCTCGCGTGACCGTGCCCGGTAGCTCGGCAAACCTGGGTCCCGGCTTTGACACTCTCGGGTTGGCTTTGGGGATCTACGACACCGTCGAGGTGGAAGTAACCTTTTCCGGTCTTGAGGTGGAGATCTTCGGCGAAGGCGCAGACGACTTGCCCCGCGATAACTCCCACCTGGTAGTCAAGGCGATTCGCCAGGGGTTGAAGGCCGCTGATGTCGACGCGCCCGGGTTGAAGGTGACCTGCACGAACAATATTCCGCAGTCGCGCGGGCTTGGTTCGTCTGCCTCGGCGGCTGTGGCTGGTGTGGTTGCCGCCAATACTCTCGCCGGCGACGTGCTGGACACCGAGGAAATCGTCCAGATCAGCTCCTCGTTTGAGGGGCACCCGGATAACGCCGCGGCCAGTGTGTTGGGCCAGGCCGTGGTGAGCTGGACCGACATCCCTGTCGATGGTGTATCGCATCCCGTCTACCGCGCCGTTCAGCTTCCAGTCCACCCTGACATCAAGGCGACTGCGCTGGTCCCGAGCTTCCACGCGTCCACCAACGCGGTGCGCAAAGTGCTCCCGTCGCATGTCACCCATACGGATGCGCGGTTCAACGTTTCCCGTACCGCCGTGATGACGGTGGCGGTCCAGCACCACCCGGAGCTGCTGTGGGAAGGCACCCGCGACCGCCTCCACCAGCCCTACCGCGCCGACGTTCTGCCGGTCACGGCTGAGTGGGTCAACCGTCTGCGCAACCGCGGTTACGCCGCGTACCTGTCCGGCGCCGGTCCGACCGCTATGGTGCTCCACCGCGACCCGATCGACCCGAAAATTATCGAGTCCGCGAAGTTGGACGGTTTGCGCGTCCTCGACCTCGAGATCGCCGGGCCGGTAACGGCCGAGCTCTCCCGAGTGTAGGCGCGCGGGGCCGCGTGGGCCCGCAGGGTCCGCGTAGGCTGCGGAAAAGTTGACATCCGCGATCCGGCCTAAACGGCCAACAACTCTCTGACCTGCGTGGACAGTTCTAGGCGGAAATCCGGTTTGTCAACTTTTCCGCACCGGCCGCGCGCACCGGCCGCACCGCTTCGTGCACGGATCGAAAAACCCGGGAATGCCAAAGGGCCGAGGGCATCACGCCCTTGGCCCTTTACTCATGCCCGACCCATGAACGGGGGCGAGCAGCTTTAGTGCTCAGCCACGTACTTGACCGGCTCCGGCAGGCCGCGGTCCTCGCGGACGCGACGGGAGATGGACTCGAGGGAAACGAGCGCATCGACGACCAGTTCTGGGGTGACCGGGAATGGCATGTTGTGGATGGTCTCGTCCTCGGCGGTGGCGGCCTTGGCCACTGCCTCGAGCTCTTCGGTGTCGTCGGGGGAGAGGCCGACTTCGGTCAGGGAGTTCGGCAGGCCCACCTTGGTGGTGAAGGCGATGAAGTCCTCGATCTCCTCGGCATCAGCGCCCTCCATGATGAGCTGGGCGCAGGTGCCCACGTTGACCTTCTGGCCGTGGGTGAGACCGTGGGTCTGATCGGCCGCGGTCAGGCCGTCGTGGATGGCGTGCGCTGCGGCGAGACCGCCGGACTCGAAGCCCAAGCCGGAGAGCAGGGTGTTGGCTTCGACGACTGCGTCGAGGGCGGGGGTGACCACGCCAGCTTTGACGGAGTCGATTGCTGCGAAAGAGTGCTCCCAGAGAATGTCCCAGCACAGTTTTGCCAGTGCGCCACCAGCGCGGGTCGGGTGGCCGCCGTTCATGGTGGTGCCGTTGCCGCGGGCGGCGGCGCGGGCCTCGACCCAGGTGGCCAGTGCGTCGCCGATGCCGGCGATGAGGAATTCCACGGGTGCGCCAGCAACGATCTGGGTATCGATGAGAACGAGGTCCGGGTTCTTCGGGTAGAAGCGGTACTCGTCGAAGGCGCCGTCCTCGGTGTAGATCACGGCCAGCGTTGAGGTCGGTGCGTCGGAAGATGCGGCGGTGGGAACGGATGCCCACTTGATGTCGGCCAGGTAGCCGGCGGCCTTCGCGGCGTCAATAGCGGAACCGCCGCCGACACCGACGATGATGTCGTGGCCGTTCTCTTTGATCTTTTCGGTCAGTTCGTCGACCGCCTTGGCGGTGGCGAAACGCTCGAACCCGACGCGGGTCAGCGGCAGGTCTGCTTCTTTGAAGCCGTCGGTGAGCTGCTTTTCGACGATGCCCCACACCGTGTCGTCAGAGACGAGCAGCGGGTTAGCGCCGAGCTTTTTCAGGTGGGTGCCCAGTTCGTGGATGGCACCTTTACCTTGGATGTAGCGGGATGGGCTGGAGAAAATATCCGGTGTAGTAGCCATGCCTCCACGCTACGCCGGCTTATAAGGTTGTGTTTTCGGATTGTTCAGAACTTGCCGCACTGCGGGTTCCCGGCCCAGGTAGAGCGATAATGTCGAATTCGTCACGTGAGAGGTGGCCGCGTAGATCCACCTTGTCGAATTTGCCCACCGAGGTTTTGTCGATGGAGCCCACGAACGTCCAGTACTCCGGCGCCATCCACGTCGGCAGCTCTTGGTGGAGTTCCTTGCGCAGCTTCTTGGCCAAGTCGACGGACGGGGTCACGTCGGCGTGCAGGACTGTCACGGCCAAGGGGCGCTCGCCCCATTTCTTGTCGGGGTAGCCGATGACGGCGCATTCGACGACTTCGTCGGCCTCCATGATCAGGTTTTCCAACTGGGCGGAGTAGATCCACTCGCCACCGGAGCGGATGACGTCGCGGGAGCGGTCATAGAGGGTCATGAATCCGTCGGAGGTCACCGTGCCCACGTCGCCGGTGCGCATCCAGCCGTCTGCGGTGAAGTGCTCCTCATCGTCGTTGGCGTCTTTACCGCGGAAGGACTGTGCCCGCTCAAGCGCCTCCGGGTTGGCGGGCTGGTAGTAGGAGGCGGCGACCATGTTGCCGCGGACCTGGATTTCACCGTTGTTGCGGTCGGTGCGGGAAACGATCTTTCCTTCGTTGACCACTCGGTATTCCAGCCAGGGGGCGAACCGGCCTTGGGAGATGCGGTAGGCCCAGCGGCGCTCGCCACCGACGCCTGACGGTGGGCGGGCTACCGTGCCCACAGTGGAGGTTTCGGTCATGCCCCAGACGTGAATGACGTCCACACCGTAGCGCTCCTCCCACACCTTGATCAGCGCGGGCGGGGCAGGGGAGCCGCCGACGAAGAGCTCAGTCAAGGACATGCGCTCCGGCGGATTGTGCAGGTAGTGGACCATGAGCTGGATCCACAGGGTGGGCACGCCGTGGGCGACGCGCGGGTGGGTGCCGGCGATGAGCTTCGCCAATGTCGGCGCGGATACGTCCGAGTCAGGTAAGACCAGGGGAGTGCCGGCCAAGAACGCGGTGAACGGCACACTCCAGCTGAGCACGTGGTAGATCGGGATGCAGCATAGGAAGGACTCGCCGTTCGCGATGCCCATCGAGTCGGTCGAGCGCAGGCTCGTGGCAGTCAGCCAGATAGAACGGTGCGAGTAGGCGATGCCTTTCGGGGCGCCCGATGTCGCCGTCGAATAGCAAATAGCTGCCGCGGTGTTCTCGGGGAGGGCGGGCCAGGTGTAGATGGTGGACGAGCCGTCGAGAAGCGCCTCGTATGCGTGCACCTCGACCCCGTCGAGTTCGGGGATGTCGCCCAAGCCGGTGAAGCAGACCGCGCGCACCGTCGGGCACGACGGCAAAATGCGCTCCAACTTGCTTGCCAACCGCGGGTCGGCGACGATGACTTCCATCTCGGAGTGGTTGATGATGTAGGCGATTTGATCTTCTAGAAGTTGCAGGTTGAGCGGCACGAACACCGAGCCCTTCGCGGCAACGGAGTACATCACTTCGAGGTGCTCTGCGCAGTTGTACATCAGCGTGCCTACGCGCTGATCCCCGTCAATGCCAAGCTTGTCTTCCAACGCGTGTGCGAACGCAGCGGCGCGCGCTCCAATGAGCTCGAAGGTCGTTTCCTCCGCTTCGCCTGAGCGCCATGTGGTCACCTTGGTGCCACCGTGCACGGACGCTCCAAAGTCGAGGATCCGTCCGATGGAAAAAGGCACTTCCTGCATCGTGGAGAGCATGTTGTACACTCTAGCGCGACCACGTTGCCCGATTGTGGTGGGCGTGGGTTACACTAAACGGCAGATCGCGACCCGAGCGGCATTTTCTGCGCTCCCCATACCGCCATTTTTGGCCGTGCGTCCGATCAATCCTTTTCTGGGCTGTCACTTCAAAGTGCGCCTTCAAATGCTTATCGACGTTTGAAGCCCCCGGAAAAACGAGCCACGTCCACACCGCGTGATGCGACGCGGTGAACAATAAGACGAAAGGACATCCGTGACCGATACGGACAACGCAGCGGGCCAGGACCGCCAAGACCTTGCTTCGCTGAAGCTGCCTGAGCTACGCAAGATCGCTGCTGACAAAGGCCTTCGGGGGACCTCCGCCCTGCGCAAGGGCGAACTGATTGAAGCCATCACCACCGGCACCGTGCCGCAGCGCGCCAAGCAGCGCGCTTCCGAGCAGGCAGCCGCAGAGGCATCCGGTGAGCAGCCGACCACACAGAACGAGCAGAACGAGCAGAACAACCCGGAGCAGGGGGAGAAGTCTGGCTCCGAAAAGTCTGGTTCTGACAACGATGGCGCAGATTCCGATGAGCAGCGCTACGAGTCCCGCTCCGCAGCGCGCCGTGCCCGCCGCAACCGCGCCAAGCACGAGCACCGTGCCGAGCAGCGCGGCGACCGCAACGACCAGCAGGACGAGCAGCAGTCCGACGATCACGGCCAGCGTGACAACCGCGACAACGGTGATAACCGCGACAACCGCGACAATCGTGACAACCGTGACAATCAGGGCGGCAACAACCGCCAGAACAACAACCGCGATAACAACCGCGACGGTGAGGGTGGCGGCCGCCGGGGCCGCCGCAACCGCCGGAACCGCCGAAACCGCGACGGTAACAACAACCAGGGCGGCGGCAACAACAACCAGGACTTCGATCCGGAGGATCTGCAGGAGATCGCGGGTATCGTCGACATCGTCGACAACAATGCCGCGTTTGTCCGCACCACGGGTTACCGCGCCAGCCAGGCTGATGTCTTCATCAACAACAACCTGGTCCGCCGCTGCGGCCTGCGCTCGGGCGACGCTGTGATCGGTCAGGTCCGGGCTAACGGCCAAGGCCACACGCACGGTTCTGGCCGTAACCGACAGCGCTACAACCAGCTCGTGCGCGTGGACACGGTCAACGGGATGGAAGTGGACGACGCGAAGCAGCGTGCTGAGTTCCACAAGCTCACCCCGCTGTACCCGAACCAGCGTCTGCGCCTTGAGACGGAGCCGAACATCCTGACCACCCGCGTGATCGACCTGGTCATGCCGATTGGTAAGGGGCAGCGCGCCTTGATCGTGTCCCCGCCGAAGGCCGGTAAGACGACGATTCTGCAGAACATCGCGAACGCGATCGCGCACAACAACCCTGAGTGCTACCTCATGGTCGTGCTTGTGGATGAGCGCCCGGAGGAAGTCACGGACATGCAACGCTCCGTCAAGGGCGAGGTCATCGCATCGACCTTCGACCGTCCGCCAAGCGAGCACACCGCTGTCGCCGAGCTGGCCATCGAGCGTGCAAAGCGCCTGGTGGAGATGGGCCAGGACGTTGTGGTCCTGCTGGATTCCATCACCCGCCTGGGCCGCGCGTACAACAACTCGTCGCCGGCGTCGGGCCGCATCCTCTCTGGTGGTGTGGACTCCAACGCGCTCTACCCGCCGAAGCGGTTCCTGGGTGCAGCGCGCAACATCGAGGACGGCGGATCGCTGACCATCATCGCTACCGCCATGGTGGAGACCGGGTCCGCTGGTGACACCGTGATCTTCGAGGAGTTCAAGGGCACCGGCAACGCTGAGCTCAAGCTCGACCGCAAGATCGCCGAGCGCCGCGTGTTCCCAGCGGTCGATGTCAACCCGTCCGGCACCCGCAAGGACGAGCTGCTGCTCGCACCGGAGGAAGCGCGCGTCATGCACAAGCTGCGCCGCATTCTTTCTGCGCTGGACCCGCAAGCGGCGATCGACCTTATGATCAAGCAGCTGAAGAAGACGAAGAACAACGGCGAGTTCCTCGTCGGCGTGGCGCAGTCCGCGCCGATGGCCGCCGACACGGAAACCGAGGAGTACCAGTAAATGGCAGCTAACACGCAGGTTTCGCTTGTCGACGACTACGTTTCCGAATACCAGGGCATCCAGGCCCAAATGGGTGACCCGGACGTTGTCGGCGACCAGGATCTCTTCCGCAAGCTGTCGAAGCGCTACGCGCAGCTCCAGCCGATTATCAACGTCAATAACGAGCTGACGCAGGCCCGCGAGGACCTTGAGGCAGCTCAAGAGATGGCGGCCGAGGACAAGGAGTTCGCCGAGGAGGCCACGCGCCTTGAGGGCGAGATTGTCCGCCTCGAAGAGGAGCTGGCTGATCTGCTCGCGCCCCGCGACGAGCATGACGCCGATGACGTGATCATGGAGATCAAGGCCGGCGCCGGCGGCGAGGAAGCCGCGTTGTTTGCTGGCGATCTGGCGCGCATGTACCAGAAGTACGCGGAGAAAGCTGGTTTGTCCTGGGACGTTTTAGACCTGTCCGAGTCCGATCTCGGCGGCGTCAAGGACATGACTGTCGCCGTGAAGGCGAAGAACCCCTCCCGCGACGGTGCCTGGTCGATGCTGAAGTTCGAAGGCGGTGTCCACCGCGTGCAGCGTATTCCGGTGACGGAGTCGCAGGGACGCATTCAGACGTCGGCAGCCGGCGTGCTGGTGTACCCGGAGCCGGAAGAGGTCGAAGCTGTCGACATCGACGAGAAGGACCTCCGCGTTGACGTCTACCGTTCTTCCGGTAAGGGCGGCCAGGGAGTCAACACGACTGACTCCGCTGTGCGCATCACTCACCTACCCACGGGCATTGTGGTGACGTGCCAGAAAGAGCGTTCCCAGATCCAGAACCGCGCTCGCGCGATGCAGGTGCTCCAGGCCCGCCTGGATCAGCTTGAGCGTGAGAAGGCGGAAGCCGAAGCGGCAGAAGGTCGCGCATCCCAGGTCCGCACCATGGACCGGTCTGAGCGCATCCGCACCTACAACTGGCCGGAGAACCGCATCTCGGACCACCGCATCAACTACAAGTCGAACAACTTGGACGCGGTGCTCGACGGCAACATGGACGACATCATCACCGCGCTGCAGACCCACGAGCGCCAGGAGCGCCTCGAAGCAGAGCAGTAAGGAGACGCAAGGTGCGCTGGAACTCGTCAGAGCTCGCCAATGCAGTGTCGGCAGCTGAGCGCAGGTTCACCGAGGCAGGGGTCGCCTCGCCGTCCTACGATGCGCGGTTCATTGCCGCATCGCTTCTCGACGTATCCAGCCACATCTCCTTACCATTCACCTCTCCCACGGAGATCCCCGACGGGTTCTTCGCCCGATTCGAGCAGGCCGTTTCCCGCCGTGAGAAGCGTGAGCCGCTGCAGCACATCATCGGCACCGCACCGTTCGGGATCCATGATCTGAAAGTGGGCCCAGGGGTCTTTATTCCGCGGCCAGAGACTGAAGTCCTCGCGGAATGGGCGGTGGCGGCGTTCGCGGAGTACCTCGACAGTCTCTCCGACGATGAGATTGACGCCCCTGATTTTCAGCCGGTCGCCGTCGACTTAGGTACGGGCTCGGGTGCGTTGGCAATCTATATTGCGCAACGTGTCGATGCGGATTTGATCATCGGAGTGGAGAAATCTCCCGTAGCGCTTGCCGCGGCCCGAGCCAACGCAGACGAGCATGGTGGTCGCGGTGCTGAGATCCAGATCATCTCCGGTGACATGACCGACCCGCACTTGCTGGAGGAGTACTCCGGCAAAGTCGGCCTTGTGGTGGCGAACCCGCCGTACGTGCCGTTTGAACCCGAAGAGTCCGGCGCTTTGCAGCCGGAGATCTATCACGACCCTCCTGAAGCCGTCTTCTCTGGTGCTGACGGAATGGACGCTATCCGGGGTCTCATCCCCGTGGCGGCGCGTTTATTGGCACCGGGGGGAAAGCTCGGGATTGAGCATGACGACTCGACGGCGGGCCGCACGCGTGAGCTCGTCGATAAGCACGGGGCGTTTGAGCGCGTCGAGAACCTTGCGGACTTAACCGGCAGGGATCGGTTTGTCACGGCGAGTAAACTACGAGAAATCGACTAGAAGGGATTCGCACATGCCGAGCAGAGTCTACGACTGCCTCGACCCGCAGGGCCGGAAGGAAGGCATTGAGGCCGCGACGAACGCTGTGCGCGCGGGGCAGTGCGTGGTCATTCCTACCGACACGGTCTACGGCATCGGTGCCGACGCCTTCAACCCGGATGCCTGCGCGAAACTGCTGGCCACCAAGCGCCGCGGACCGGACATGCCGGTGCCTGTGCTCGTCGGGTCGTGGACCACGATTCAGGGCCTCGTGCGCGAGTTCACCGACACCGCGAAGACCCTTGTGGAAGCTTTCTGGCCCGGTGGCCTATCCATCGTTGTGCCGGAAGCGCCCTCCTTGCCGTGGAACCTGGGCGACACGCGCGGCACTGTGCTGCTGCGCATGCCGCTTCAACCAGTCGCAATCGAGTTGCTGCGCGAGACCGGCCCCATGGCGGTGTCCAGTGCGAACATTTCCGGTGAAGCACCGCCCGTGACAGCGCTGGGTGCGCGCAACCAGTTCGGCGAAGCTGTTCAGGTCTACTTGGACGGCGGCAAGGCAGAGGTGGGGGAGCCGTCCACCATCATCGACATCTCAGGGCCGAGCCCAATCATTCTGCGCGAAGGCGCGATCTCGCCGGAACGCATCGGCGGGGTTCTGGGAATGACGCCTGAACAACTCCGGCGGAAAGATCGCTAAATGTCAGGCGCTGGCGTCCCGCTCCGCGAGCTGGGTCTGGTGATCCTCGTGGCCGCGGTGATCACCTACCTGGCTACAGGCCCCGTGCGCTCCATGCTCGTACGCACCGGGCGAGTGGCCGAGGTCCGCGAGCGCGACGTGCATACCCAACCCACTCCGAGCCTCGGGGGAGTGGCGATGTTCACCGGTTTCTTGTCCGCGGTATTCCTGGCCATGCAGCTGCCAGCTCTGACCCGCGGATTCGCTCCGGTCACGCCGGAGATGACGGCTGTGGTCATCGGCGCATTCCTCATCGTCGTGGTAGGCGTCATCGATGACCTATACGAGCTCGCGGCTTTGCCGAAGTTCGCCGGCCAGGTGCTCGCCGCCGTGACCATGGCGGTACTGGGGCTGTCGTTCAATGTCATCTACTTGCCTTTCGACGGTGGGACCACGCTCATCCTCGACCAGACGCAAGGCATCATTGTGTCCACGCTGATCACTGTGACTTTGATCAATGCCTTCAACTTTGTCGACGGCATCGACGGCCTCTCCGCTGGGCTGGGGCTCATCGCCGGGGCAGCGATTCTGGTGTTCTCCTTGACTGTCCTGCACGACCAAGGCGGCGCCGTGTCCGCATACCCGCCGGCAATCATCTGTGCCGGTCTCGTGGGCATCTGCGGCGGCATTCTTCCGCACAACTTTGAACCTGCCCGGATCTTCATGGGGGACACCGGAGCAATGCTCATCGGCCTGCTGTTGGCGGCAGCGTCGATCTCTGCGTCCGGCAAGATCAACATGTCTCTGTATGGCACCGCGGACTTCGTGGCACTGATCAGCCCGTTCATTGTCGTCGTGGCCGCGATTGCGCTACCTGTCATCGACCTAGTCATGGCCGTGATCCGCCGCGTATCTCAAGGGAAGAGCCCTTTCTCGGCGGACCGGCAGCACATTCACCACCGACTCCTCGCCCTCGGCCACACCCACCGGCGCACTGTTCTTGTCCTGTATATGTGGGTGACTGCTATCGCGTTCGGTACCGTGAGCTTCTCCATCGTGCCTGCGCGCTACGCGGCGGCATTCACGGCAATCGCGCTCCTGCTAGCAATCGCGGCGACCTCAGTGCCGTGGATGCGAGGAAAGATCGGCCCGCAATCTGAGGGATAGTGCGCTCGAGGGACCTGCATCTTATCAATAACTGGCATTCGCCTAAGGTTCTTCCAAGCAGTTTTAATGATTTCGAGGTATCTTGTGGACATGCAAGGTCCCTCGATGCTCAATGAGTTGATAAACGCAACATTAAACTGCTTTAATGGGCACTCCTTAAATGAAGTCTAAGAGCTGAATAATTGATGTATCAGGTAGCAGTCATCCGTTACGGTTCAGCGTTTCCTAGCTTGAAGTCAACTGTGATGCCTACTGCTGCCGATCGAAACTTGCACTAGGAGGTTTGCGGTGCATACAGAGGACAATCGGACATCGGACGAGTTCGATGATCCGTCACTAGCTATCTACGGTGTCGAGGAAGTCCCTGAACCCAGGACATTGGTCGACATCTTTATGGAAACTGTCAATCAGTTTCCAGATGCCCCGGCACTGTCCGGTTCAGATGGAACGCTGACATACCGGGAGCTTGCCGAGCGAATCGATGAACAGGTCGAGATTCTTGCAAGCTACGGAATCGGTGTCGGTGATCGAATTGGAATCCGCGTGCCGTCGGGAACGACCGACCTCTACGTGGCAATTCTGGCAACCATTTGTGCCGGGGCTGCTTACGTGCCTGTGGACTGGGATGACCCAGATTCACGCGCCACGACTGTGTGGGAAGAAGCCAATGTTGCGGCGGTGTACGGCGCGCGCCTGATGCTCACCATGCACCGTGAAGTCGGCGCACAGGTAGAACCCGGACGCCCGGGTCTCAGCGATGACGCATGGATCATCTTCACCTCCGGTTCCACCGGTAAACCGAAAGGCGTTGCGGTGAGCCACCGCTCTGCAGCTGCCCTGGTTGACGCAGAAGCCCGGATGTACCTTGTGGATGCTCCGCTTGGACCGCAAGATCGCGTCATGGCCGGACTGTCCGTTGCCTTCGATGCCTCGTGCGAGGAAATGTGGCTGGCATGGCGCTACGGTGCGACCCTGGTCGCTGCTCCGCGCGACATTGTCCGCTCGGCAGACGCCCTGGGGCAGTGGATCACTGAGCACGAAATCACTGCGGTGTCTACTGTGCCTACGCTCGCGTCTTTCTGGCCCACCGAGTCCCTTAGCGCAGTACGCCTTCTCATTTTCGGTGGAGAAGCACTACCCAAGGAACTTGTGAACCGCCTTGTCGCGCCAGGGCGCGAATTGTGGAACACCTACGGGCCGACCGAAACGACAGTCATCTGTTCGGGCCACAAGATGGAACGACTTGAAAACGACGAACCGGTCCGCATCGGCCGAGCTACACCCGGGTGGGAACTCGCGGTGATCGACCCTGAAACCGAGCAGCCGGTCGAGTGGGGACAATCGGGCGAGCTGGTTGTCGCAGGAGTCGGCCTTGGTAGGTACCTCGACCCTGCTAAGGACGCAGAGAAGTATGCTCCCATCCCTGCCCTTGGGTGGGACCGTGCGTACCGCACAGGAGATCTTGTCGTCGCCGAGCGAGACGGATTGATCTTCGCCGGGCGCACCGATGATCAGATCAAGTTCGGTGGTCGACGAATGGAGCTCGGTGAGATTGACCGAGCCCTGGCCAGCACGCCGGGCATTTCGGCTGCCGCGGCCGCGAAAAAGACTACTGCGGCCGGATCGGACATCATCGTCGGCTACGTCGTTGCTGAGGGTGAGCTTGACCTCCAGGAGGTTCGCGCTCACCTTTCCACAGTGCTGCCGGGCGGCATCGCACCGTCGATCTGCGTCATGGATTCGCTCCCGATGAAAACGTCGGGAAAGGTGGACAGGGGTGCCTTGCCATGGCCGCTGCCAGACTCCGGAGAAGTGACCGCTGGATTGTCCCCTGAGCTGCACTGGCTCGCAGGCAAGTGGGCAGACCAGCTGGGTCCTGTTCCGCTCGAAGCAGATGCCAACTTCTTTGAGAATGGCGGGTCGTCGGTCGCATTGGCCAAGCTCGCCGTCGACTTGCGAGCGGACTACCCGGCACTCGATATCGGCGCGTTGTACGACAACCCGACTCTCGAGGACATGGCCGCCTACCTTGAGACCTTGAATGCGACGCTGGAACCTCGGCCGACGCCGAAGAAGATTCCTTGGTGGACGGGCATCTTCCAGTTCCTTTGGGTGTGCGGAATCTACCTTGTCAACGCGGCGCGCTACGTGGTCGGTGCGTTACTGGTCGTATGGGCCCTCGACGTATTCCTGGATGCCCCGTGGGTCCCGGCACTTCCTTTCTGGCCGCTGCTCATTGGCTGGATCGTCCTGTTCTCGCTACCCGGCAAGGTGGCACAAGCCACGCTTGTCTCACGTTTGCTCACCATCGGTATTCGACCAGGTGAGTATCTCCGCGGCGGGTGGACTCACATGCGAGTGTGGGCTGCTGAGCGGTACGTCACGTACTTGAAGCTCGAGACACTTCTGGGCACCCCGATGGCTCCACTGTTCTTCCGTCTCTTGGGTAATTCGGTCGGACGCGACGGAGAACTGGCGACCATGCCTCCTGTCACCGGTTTGGCCACAATCGGCGACCGAGTGTCGCTGGAACAAGAGGTCGATATCTTGGGCCACTGGATTGAAGGGGACACGTTCATCCTTGGCAGCATCGATATCGAAGATGGGGTCCGTGTCGGCCTTCGCACCTTTGTCACGCCTAACTCCCGCATCGGCGCCAACGCCGAAATCCTCTCGGGCTCGTGTGTTTCCGGTGAGGTCGCTCCGGGTCGCCTTTACGGTGGATCACCACTGGCAGACCGCGGCGAAGCCGGATTGACGTGGCCGGAGCTTTCTCCGGAGGAAGCTGCACGCCGCGGCTCTGTGACACTGGTGAACCGTTTCGAGCGCGGTATCTACTTCGGTGCAGGAATGGCGTGGATGACGCTGCTGCCCGTACTGGCAAGTCTGCCAGGCATCTTGCTGATCTATCCGACAGTGTGGTCCCGCGACCGGTACCAAGATGTGTTTCCGATTCTCGCAGCATGGACACCAGTCTTCATTCTTCTGGTCATGGTGACATGGCTCGCTTTGGTCGTGCTCAGCGTGCGGTTCTGCTCTGTGTTCATCCAGCCCGGGTACTTCCCGCAGCGAAGCACTACTGGCTGGGCGGTGTGGATGACCCACACTCTCCTGCAGAAGACATTGACCTCCACCTACTTCATGTACGCAGGGTGGTTGACCCCGGCATTCCTGCGCATCCTTGGTGCTCGTGTTGGCGAGGACACCGAGATCTCAACCGTCGAGACCATTCCGCACCTGACCTCCATCGGCGACCGATGCTTCCTTGCGGACCACTCACTGTGCAGTGCTGCACGACAAGGCAACGGATGGGTCCACCTCGGAACGACGGTGGTGAGTGACGGCTCCTTCGTCGGTAATTCCGGAATTGTCGGTGCTGATCACGATCTTCCCGAAGACGCCCTCATCGCAGTGTTGTCTTCTTCCCCTTACCGGCCGGGCCGAGGCACCTCGTGGCTCGGACGTTCCATCCGTGAGATTCCCCGCGCCCACGTCGAAGCCGACGTGGCTCACACGTTCAAGCCACCGCGTTATCTCAAGGTGGCCCGCGCAGTCGTCGAGGCGTTCCGCATCGTGCCGATCATGGTGACGGCGTACCTCGATCTGTTCATCGTGTGGGTGCTCACCGAGATCTACATGCGTGCAGGCATGGGTCAGGCTGGATTCAACGCCGTCTTGTTGTGGGTGTTCCCGGTTGTGCTCGCCGCCGGAATCATCGCAAGTACTGTTCCCATCGTCGCGAAGTGGCTGCTGGTCGGAAGGTTCAAATCAGGCGACCATACCCTGTTCTCCACATTTGTGTGGCGCGGTGAGCTCGTCGATAACTTCGCCGAGTTGCTCGCTGTCCCGTCTTTGATCCGGATGTCGCTGGGTTCCCCTATGCACAACTGGTGGCTGCGCATGATGGGCTGCCATATTGGCAAGCACGTTTGGTGTGAATCGTGGTGGCTGCCTGAATTCGACTTGATTAGGCTCGGCGACCGTTCCACGGTCAACCGCGGAACCGTGTTGCAGACCCACCTGTTCCACGACAGAGTGATGGCCTTGGAGACCGTCGAGTTGGGCATGGGAGCCACCCTCGGCCCGAACAGCTTCATGTTGCCAGGATCGTCCCTAGGCGATCGAACGACGATCGAACCGGGCTCCCTGGTCTTGCGCAACGACGGTATCCCCGCGGATACTGTCTGGTCCGGCAACCCGGTCGCGCACGTAGAAGCGCCAGCAGACGAAGCGCCGGCAGACGATCAATCAGGCAAGGTCACTCTCTCAGATGCGCACTATTCCGCCGTTTGATGCAGTTGATGAAGTAGGAAAACAGCAGTATGTCATCATCAGTGAATCCCTCAACTGAGGAATCCGTAGCTCGCCCCACCCCAGGACCAGCGGGAGTCCGGCCCATTTGGGATGGACAAAAGGAGACGCTACCTCCACCGGAGGATGGTCCGAGCCCCGAAGTTTTGGGGCCGTCCAGGGTACGTTGGAGCTCTGATCGGGCGTTCGGGCCCAGTGGCAACCCGAAGCGCATCGTCGGCCTCGATGTCGCGCGCGGGTTCGCGCTGCTTGGCATGATCGCGGTGCACATTCTGCCCGCGTACAGCCCCTATACGGGGCGGCCGACCGTGGTCTGGCAGCTCCTAGCGGGTAATGCCGCTGCGCTGTTCGCTCTCTTGGCGGGAATCTCCGTAGCGCTGATTACTGGCGCGAATAACCCGCATCAGGGCCGGCGGATGACGCGTAGCAGGGTTTCCCTTGTTACCCGTGCGATCCTGATCTTGCTGTTGGGCTTGGCCATCAGCGAGCTGCCCCTGCGTGTCTTCAACATCTTGCCGTACTACGGTCTGATGTTCTTGGTAGCGGTGTTGCTCACCGGGATGCGGATCCGCAGTCTCTTGATCACCGCCGGAGGCTTCATCGTTCTCGGGCCGCTCGCGATTTTCGCGTTGAACTCCTTCGTTGATTACAAGGGCCCCGCAAACCCGAACTTCACGTCCTTGTTCACGCAGCCAGTAGAAACCCTTCTGACGCTTCTTGCCGGAGGCACTTATCCCGTGATCACGTGGATGGCCTACATCTGCGTCGGCATGGCGCTAGGACGGATGAACCTGCGCTGGTTGCTGACTGAGGCGCGGCTCATTCTCTGGGGGGCCCGGCCCCCGGAAAGTAGACACCGTGGGGGTGAAATTATTGGCTTTACTCTAGCGCATTGTTAGGAAGCG
>NZ_JAGPZA010000022.1:0-30027 GCF_024454095.1 Corynebacterium sp. CCUG 69979
TCACGCTTCCTAACAATGCGCTAGAGTAAAGCCAATAATTTCACCCCCACGGTGTCTACTTTCCGGGGGCCGGGCCCGGAGATGACTGCGGTATCAATCAAGGCGATGTGTTCAACCGTTGATTTTTCGAACCGTGGTTGCTGAATGCGGCAGTTTTCAAACCGCACGGTTCTAAACGTGCAATTGTGGAAAGCCACGGCATTGAATGTGCAATTGCGGAACAGGGCACCATGGAACGTCACGGACTCAAACACGTGCTCGTCGAAAAGCATGTTGTCGACAGGCCCCATGACCTTGTCGGGCAGTGCGTTTGCGGGATCGGCCATCAGATTTCCTCCGTGTAGGTGCGCATCCAGTCTGTCATTGTCGGGAATGGACCTTCGACATATTCCAGGTCCTCGAAGTGGAAGTGGCCAAATTCCGTGGAGCCGTCGTCCTTGAGGTGGTACAACGCGAATTCATCGAGGTCAAAGATTGCAACCGGGAACCATCTATCCGGGTCTTCTCCGAACATCTCCGCTGATTGGGTCAGTTGCTCATGCCCAGATTTAACGCTGAAAGGGCTATTTGGTGCGGAGGCCGGTGAAAGCCAGTCCACACCGGCGATGTGGAAAACTCCGTGCTGTTCAAGGAAATTCCGGTATTCAGCGGGAACCCACTCCGGCATGCAAGCCAGGCCGGTTTCGAAATCGTCCTCGGTGAATCTGCAAGGGGCAATTTCTCCTACGTGGTAGTCGTTTAGTTCGCTCATCCGTTTACCCCTCCAGATTGCCGGTCAGGCCAGCCTAGCTGGATGGGTGGGCCGTCGCTGTGCGAGCCGCGGCCCAGGTCCCGGGCGACAGCAAAACCGCAGGGACTCCGCAATGCGGAGTCAGAGAAACGCCCCGCCCGGGCGACTAGCCAAAAGAGAAACTGTGGGTGAACTTATCGGGCCAGCTCAAAGCGGCTCTGGTAAGAAAGGGCATCGTGACAACCTCGACCGGCAAAACTGGAGCAGCAAACATTAGCCGAGGTTCGGCCTTTGACGTGTTCAGGATCTTCCTGCGCCTTGGCTGTACTTCGTTCGGCGGCCCGACGGCGCATTTGGGCTTCTTCCGCGACGAATTCGTCGAGCGCCGGAAGTGGTTCAGCGATAAGCAGTACGCGGACCTCGTAGCGCTGTGCCAGTTCCTTCCCGGTCCGGCATCTAGCCAGGTCGGCATGGCCATTGGTCTGCAGCGCGCCGGATATATGGGGATGTTCGCGGCGTGGTTCGCATTCACTATGCCGTCGGTCGTGCTCATGGTGGCGTTCGCTGCCGGGGTGGCATACCTCGGCGACATCAGCGACGCCGGTTGGCTCATCGGTTTGAAGGCAGCTGCTGTGGCCGTCGTCGCCCAGGCGGTCCACGGCATGGCGCAGAACTTAATCACCGACAAGATCCGTGCGGCCATCGCGGTGGCGGCGCTCGTCGTCGTGCTGCTCGTTCCGCATCCGCTGGTGCAGGTGCTCGCGATTGCGGTGGGCATCGTTGCGGGTCTGGCTTTTCTGAAGGGGGAGGGCCGTGAGGAGGAGCCGTCGGCAAGCGAAGGGAGCGGCTCGGGCACAGTCGGCATTGTCTGCCTCGTGCTCTTCGTGGTGCTGTTGCTCGCTCTGCCGGCGATCGCACGCGCTGTCGGCGGAACCGGCATGGGGATCTTCGAATCCTTCTACCGCGCCGGCGCGCTCGTCTTCGGAGGCGGACACGTGGTGCTGCCGCTGCTGGAATCGGTGACGGTGCCTGACATGGTCAGCCATGACACGTTCCTCGCCGGCTACGGCGCAGCGCAGGCAATGCCTGGTCCGCTGTTCACGTTCGCATCGTTCCTCGGGGCCAGCGCGGACGGCATGCACTGGCTTGTGGGCGCGGCCATTGCCACGGTCGCGATCTTCCTACCCGCCGCGCTGCTGGTGCTCGGCGCGATGCCGTTCTGGGAACGCATCCGCCAGATGCCACGAGCAGGCAGTGCGCTCGCCGGAGCGAACGCAGCAGTGGTCGGCATCCTGGGCGCGGCCCTGTACACACCGGTGTTCACCGCGGGCATCACGGGCGTGGTGACGATGTCCGTCGCCGTCGTCTGCTTCGCCGCTCTGACGTCGTGGAAGGTACCGCCGTGGGCAGTAGTCATCGGGGCCGCCCTTGTCGGTGCAGTTGTGCTTTAACCCTCCACCGCTACGCTGGGCCCATGGCCCTCCAACAATCGCTCCTTGACCTGTCTGACACTCCCTACTGGGAGCTTCCCGGTTTCCAGCGGACCTTCCGTCCCGGTGAGCTCACAGTGGGCCTATCGCTGCCGATCGAAGAGAACGCGGAGGCCAACCCCACCGACAGCCTGGATAACCAGCTGCGTCTTGTGCAGAAAGCGCAGGACGGTGGGATCGCAGCCGTGTGGGTGCGCGACATCCCGCTGCGCGTGGAGACCTTCGGTGACGTCGGCCAGGTCTATGACCCGTGGATGTATCTGAGCTACCTTGCTGCGCACACGTCTAGCATCGCGCTGGGTACGGCGGCGATTGTGGTGCCCTTCCAGCATCCGCTTTTGCTGGCCAAGCGCGCGGCCACGATTGACCGGCTGTCCGGCGGGCGTTTCCTCATGGGCGTGGCCACGGGGGACAGGCCCGAAGAGTTCCCGGCGTTCGGCATGGATAAAGGCATACGCGCGGAGGTTTTCCGCGAGCATGTGCACGCTTATCGACGCGCCACCACCACCTCCCACAAACCCCTCCGCTGGGAAGTTGCCGGGCAGGGCTTCAAGATGGGCGGAGCGGATGTGGTGCCCAAGCCGTCTGCGCGTGAAGTGCCGTTGCTGGCCACCGGCTCATGCCAGCAGACGCTGCAGTGGCGTGCAGAGCACACCCACGGCTGGTTCATGTACCACAAGGGCCTCGACGTGCAGCGGGTGAACGCGTCGAACTGGAATGCCGCAGTCGCCGAGTGGGCCGCACGCGAGGGCGCCACGGGGCCGGCAGCGTTCAAGCCGTTCGCTGAGTCGCTGTGGCTCGACTTGTCCACCGACCCGGATGAGCCAGCCAGCGGCGGGACTTTCGGCTACCGGCTCGGGCGCAATGTGCTCGTCCAGCTGCTGAAATCACAGCGCAGCATGGGCATTCACCATGTGTCGGTGAACTTCCGCACTTCCACGCGGCCGGCAGAGGAGCAGATCGACGAGCTCATCGAGCACGTTTTGCCCGCGCTGCGCTAGGACAGCACCTGCTTGAGCGCGTCCTCGAAGCGCTCGACAGCGCGGTCGACATCGCCCCACTTATCCAGGCCGAACAGGCCAATGCGGAAGGTGGAGAAGTCTTCAGCTTCACCAATCTGGAGCGGGACGCCAGCGGCGATCTGCAGACCGGCCTGCTTGAAGGCGGAGCCGTTCTGCTGCTCGGGGGCGGTGGCGTGCATGACCACGATGGAGGAAGCCTCAAAACCTTCGGCGGCGACGGAGCGGAAGCCAGCGTCTGCCAGCACGCCACGGATGCGGCTGCCCAGCTCGACCTGGCGCTCGGTGAGCTGCTCCAGGCCGGTCTCTTGCGCTTCCTTCATCACCTCGAGGTTGTGCTCGATGGTGTCCGTCGGCATCGTCGCGTGGTAGGCAGCGGAACCGCCCACGTACCCCTCAGAAATGGCGGTCCACTTGGCCAGGTCCATGGCGAAAGAGTCGGAGGTGGTGTTGTCCAGCTCGGCTCGGGCAGCTTCAGAGAACATGACATAACCGGTGGCCGGGGAGCCAGACCAGCCCTTCTGCGGGGCGGTGAGCAAGATGTCCACTCCAGTTGCTGCCATGTCGATCCATTTCGCGCCGGAGGCGACGCAGTCAAGAATCATCAGGCCGCCGGCGTCGTGGGCGGCGCGGGCCAGCTCGGTGATGTAGTCGTCCGGCAGTTCAAGACCGGCTGCGGTTTCCACGTGCGCGGCGATGACGAAGGATGGGCGCTCCACACGAATGCGGGCGACGGCATTCTCAATTGCCGGCGGGGTGTAGGAGGGGCGTGCCTCGTCGGTGGTCGGCTCGGCGCCCAGCACGATTGTCTCGTCGGCGAGCGAACCCATCTCGAAGATCTGGGACCAGCGGTAGGAGAACTGGCCGGTCCGGATGACAAGTGCCTTCTTCCCGCGGACGAACTGGCGGGCGACAGATTCCATAGCGAAGGTGCCGCCGCCGGGGATCACAGCCATGCTGGAGGCGTTGTAGGTGGAGCGCAGAATCTCCTGCAGCTCTTGCATGACGCCGATGAAGCGGGCGGACATGTGGTTGAGAGACCGGTCGCTGAACACGGCCGAGTATTCAAGAAGACCGCCGGGGTCGACGTCGTGGCGGGGGAGCTGGTTGCACGCGGAATCAGTCATGCCCACAACGCTAGCACCAGCAATGCCCTACCATGGGGCCCATTAATAATTAAGGAGAATCAATTATGAACTGGGTCGTTGCTATTGCCGGAGCTGTCATTGGTGCCTTGCTGACGGGGTGGATCCTGTCGATGCTGGGCGTCAGCGGCATCCTTTACACCATCCTCGTCCTGATCGGCTCCGCCTGCGTTTCCTCGCTAGCAGGCACTCTGTACCACCGCAGCAAGATGCGCTAGAGCGCGTTCACACCGCCCGGCAGGTTGACTAGCTGGATGTCGCGCTGGTCTGCCAATGGCTGGAACGTGTCGACGAACCATTGGGACCGCACGCCGGACGCGCAGTAGACAACGACTTCGGAGTGCTCCGGGAGATCGTCGATAAGCTCCGCGGCCATGTTCGGGTGGAGCTCGATGTCGGACGTGGGCAACAAATGCCCGGGCACCGGCAGGTCTTTAATGGCTTTCTCGTGCGGTTCACGCACATCGAGCGCGATCGCCTCACCGCGCTCAAGCTTATCGACGAGTGGACCCGCCCCCTCCGGCACCGTGCACACCTCGCCATAGTCTGGAGCTACCTTGGTGACCAGCGGTCGGCCTGAATCCCGGGTGACAGTGAACTGGCGTATGGACGCGGTCAGAGCGTCATAAATGTGCAGCTTGCCGGGTGTGGAGTCGCCGACGCCGGTGAGGAACTTCACCACCTCAGTGGACATGAGTCCGCCGACCACCGACGTAGTCACACCGAGCACACCCGCCGTCGCGCAATCCGGCACGGAGTCCGCGTCTGGTTGTTCGGGGTAGAGGTCACGCATGCCAGCTCCGGTCTCAGGTGCACCGGGGCCGGTCCACCACAACGCCACATCGCCGCGGTAACGCAGCACCGAGCCCCACACCAGGGGAGTGCCGGTGATCTCGGCGGCGTCGGCGGCGAGGAACTTGGTGGAGAAGGTGTCGGAGCCGTCGATCAGCACATCGACCCCGTCGAGGAGATCCGTCGCGTTCGACGCATCCATCCGGCCCTCGATCGTGTCAACGCGGATGCCTGGTTGCAGTTCCCGGAGGCGTTCTGCTGCCACCTCGATCTTCTTCCGCCCAACGTCGGAGGCCCCGAAGAGGATCTGGCGGTGGATGTTGGTTAGGTCGACCATGTCATCGTCGATAAGCGAAATATGCCCGACGCCTGTCGCCGCAAGCGTCTGCATGATCGGGCACCCCAAGCCACCTGCGCCGATGACGAACACATGGGCGCGCTGAAGCGCTTCTTGCTGCTCGGGCCCGAAGCCGGGCAGGTTCATCTGCCGGGCAGTACGGCGAAGCTCATTCTCGTGTAGATCGCTCATAACCTAAACTTAATCACCATGTCCAAATTACGCTCGGACCCGCTGATCTTCTTCTCCGCGGCCGGATTCATCACAGTCTTCGTCGCCGCCACGATTGGATTCGGCGACTCTGCTAGAGAACTCTACTCCCACGTCTCCGCTTGGATGATGGACCACTTCTCGTGGCTCTACATCGGCGGAGTCTCTGCGGTGTTCCTGTTCCTCATCGTCATTTTCGTGTCCCGCTACGGAAATTTCCGTCTCGGTGATGACGACGACGAGCCAGAGTACTCGCTGCCCGTCTGATTCTCCATGCTCTTCGCAGCCGGCATGGGTGCGACCCTGATGTTCTGGGGTGCCGCAGAACCGCTGCACCACGCATTCAACCCGCCACGCGGCGGAATGGAGTCCATGAGCGATTCCGCTGTGCGCCAAGCATTCGAGTTCACCTACTACCACTTTGGCATCCACATGTGGGTGATCTTCACCCTGCCGGGGCTGGCCATGGGCTACTTCGTGTACAAGCGCAAGATGCCCGCCCGCTACTCGTCGATTTTCTCGCCGCTTCTGGGCAAGCGCGTTTACGAGTGGCCGCATCGATTTCTGTGGCGACGGGTCTGGACAAGGGCGTGAAGATTCTGTCCAACCTCAACATCGTCGGCTCCGTGATTCTGCTGATCTTCCTGCTGCTGGCCGGGCCGACGCTGAAGATTGTCCAGCACCTGACCGAGTCCTTTGGCATCTACGCGTCCTCTCTGCCGGAACTGATGTTCTGGGTCGATGCCAACAACGAGAACCCCGGCTGGCACGCCACCTGGACCGCGTTCTACTGGGCGTGGACGATTTGTTGGTCGCCGTTCGTGGGCATGTTCTTCGCCCGCATTTCCCGCGGCCGCACCGTGCGCCAGTACATCGCCGGTACCATCCTTGCGCCGACCATTTTCGACATTGTCTGGTTCGCCGCCTTCGGCCGCACCGCCATCGAAGTGGAGCGCAACGACCCGGGAGTCCTTACCGGCCCCGTCGTCGAGGACGGCGATACTCCGCAGGCGCTGTTCACTTTGTTGGCGCAGTATCCGCTGTACATGATCACCGGAACGATCGCGCTGGCGGTCATCGTGTTCTACTTTGTCACCTCGATCGACTCCGCCGCCCTGGTGATGGACACATTCGCCACTGGCGAAGAGGAAGCGACGCCGTGGTACTACCGCGTTGCGTGGGCGATCTCTGTCGGCGTGGTCACGGCCGCGCTGCTGTTCATTAACGATTCCGGTATCCAGGCGCTGCAGGAAGTGGTGATCATCATCGCCCTGCCGTTCTTCTTCGTGTACTTCATCATGATGTTCGCCCTGGTCAAGGCGATGGATGATGACGCTGCTGCGGACCGTAAGTTCCGCTCCCGCCAGTGGGAGAAGACGGACACCCCGGAGAAGTACGAGGAAGCTGAAGCGAAGCCCGCGCCGGGCTATGACGAAGAGGGCAATGAGATCGACCGCCCTGAGCTCGAATACGACTACGACAACGAGACATGGCGTCTCACCGAGACCCTCGTCATCGAAGGCGAGGCCGAGACCGAAGACGGCGATGAAGAGGTCGTCGAGGTTGAAGTTCCTGAGGGCACCCCAGTGGAGATCGACACCGTCGAGCCAGCAGGGGCCACGAAGGTCGAGGGCGAGCGCTAGTCAGCGCTCACCGGGGGGATTTGGGGCGTCATCGGCCCGACGGTGGTCGGGTGGCCCAACGGCTCAACGTGAATGATCGTTTCGGCCCCGCCCAGGGCTGCGGCAATGCCTTCTTCGACAGCGTCAGCGTGGTCGTGGGACTTATCCACGGTCCACTGACCCGGCACCTGCATCACCAGGTCAACGAAGCGCTGACGGCCTGCGGCTGTCGTGCGCACGGAGGTGAACTCGACGCCGTGAGCAGCGGAGTAGTCAGCGAGGAAGGACTTCACAGTGGCGACCTCATCCTCCGGCAGCGTCTCCGCCAGCAGACCCAGGATGGCCCCGCGCAGCAGGGAGTAACCGGTGAACAGGATGTTCGCACCTACCAGCAGCGCGACGATCGGGTCGAGGATCTCCCAACCTGTCAGCCACACCAATGCCATGCCCACGATGACGCCGACGGTGGTCCACACGTCGGTGATCAGGTGACGCCCGTCCGCGTCGAGGGTGGTGGAGCGGTACTTCTTGCCGGCGCGGATGAGCACAATGCCCACACCGGCGTTGATGGCGGTGGCCACGATGGAGAACACCAAGCCGATGCCGAGCTGTTCCAGCGGCTGCGGGTTGATGATGCGCCCCACTGCGGTGATGATGATCACCACCGACGCCACCAGGATGAGGAAGCCTTCCACCTGCGCGGCGAAGTATTCGGCGCGGGCGTGGCCGAAGTTGTGGTTGTCGTCTGCCGGCTTCGCGGCCAGCTTGATTGCCCACAATCCGACGCTCGCGGCGACGAGATTGATGGTCGATTCGATCGCGTCCGATAAGAAACCGACCGACCCGGTCACCCAGGCCGCGACGAGTTTCAGGCCGATGACAAAGACCGATGCGGCAATGGACAGCCACATGAACCGTTCCAGCAGTTTCTGCTCGTCCATGGGATCTACAGCACCTGGTCTGCCCAGCTTGCTAGCCCTTCAAAGCTTGACGACGCCACCGCGTGCTCCCGTTTCGGAATCCGCCCCGCCCCGCGCGCAGCCGAACCGGCCTCGACTGCAAGACGCATCGCCCGCGCCATCGCTTCGGGGTCTTGGCACCGGTTGATGGCGCTGGCGAGCAGCACGCCCGAGCAGCCGAGTTCCATGGCCAGGGCGGCGTCCGAGGCGGTGCCAACTCCAGCGTCGACAAGCACGGGAACCTCGGCCCGCGAGCAAATGAGCTCGATGTTGTGCGGGTTGAGAATGCCCAAGCCCGTGCCAATGGGCGAACCCAGCGGCATCACGGCCGCCGCACCGATGTCCTCGAGCTTCTTCGCGGCCACCGGGTCATCAGAGCTGTAAGCGAGGACGGTGAAGCCTTCATCGATGAGCATCTCGCACGCGTCGACGGTCTCCACGACGTCGGGCAGTAGCGTGCGGTCGTCCGCAATGACCTCGAGCTTCACCCAGTCGGTACCCAGCGCCTCACGCGCGAGCTTCGCGGTGATGACCGCGTCGCGGGCGGTGCGGCACCCAGCAGTGTTGGGCAGGGGAGCGATGCCAAGACGCTCGAGCAGGTCGAAGACGCTTTCACCCTGCTCGCCGTCGTTCTTCTGGGCAGCAAAGCGGCGCATCGCGACTGTCGTCAGCTCTGTGCCCGATGCGACAAGCGCACGCTCGAGCATGTCCTGCGAGGTCGCCCCGCCAGTGCCCATGATCAGGTGCGAGTCGAACTGCTTGCCGGCGATCTCGAGCACGCCTAGCCTCCTTGGACAGCGGTGAGGATGTCCACGTGGGCGCCGTCCTCAAGCACGCGGGTGGCCCACTCCGACTGCGGCACAACATCGCCGTTGATGGCGACAGCGGTGCCCTTGGGCACCTCGCCCAGGCGCTCTTCCAGCAACTTCTGAACGTCGGTGGTGTCGGTGGTGACGTTTTCATCGTTCACGATCAGATTCATTCTTGCCTCCTGTGACGCATTGGATCGCAGGCTTTCAAGTCTACGGACGGCTCCTGCTTTTCGACGAGCTCAGCCCCGCACCGAGCCCCCACTGCCGCGAGCAAGATACCGTGCCGGAAATACCCTGTGGACACGACCACTCGGTCACTGACTCTGCCGAGGTAGGGCAGGTCGTCGGGGGAGCCCGGCCGGGCACCGGCATGGGTTTCCACGATGTCGCAGTCTTCGATGGCGGGCAGGATCTCAATCCCGTCACGCAGCAATTGGAACACGCCTCCGGCCTGCGGGTCGGGGCGGTTGTCTTCCCGGGTGGTCGCACCGAGGGTCAGCCCGTCGCCGTCGCGCGGAATGACATAGATGGGCCGGTCCTCGACGAAGCCGCGGATCACCCGGTCCGCCAACGGGCGCTGGTGCTCCGGCACGCGCAGCTCCACCATGTCGCCGTAGACGGGGCGCAACTTGAGCGGGTTCTCGCCCTCGAACCAGCCGGTGGTCTCTCGAGCGCCGAGGCCGTTGGCCAACACAATCTGGTCCGCATCGAGTTCATCGACGTCATGGATCGCTTCGTGGATGAAGGTGACGTTTGCGTTGCGGCAGGCGTCGATAAGCGCCTCTGCGAACAGCCGCGGCCGAACCTGGTGGTCACCGGGGATGTGCACGGCACCGGCAATAGCGGGATGGAGCGCGGGCTCGAGCGTGCGGGCCTCGCGGGTGGTCACGCGCTCGGTAGTCATGCCGTGCAGTTCCTGGTATTCCTGCAGCTCCTCAAGGTGCGTCTTGTCCGCGCGATCCTTGGCCACGATGATTGTCCCGTCGGTCCGGTAACCGGTGGGCTTATCTGTGTGCTTCGCGGTGAGATTGATGAGCTCGGGGTACCACTGTCCAGCCGCAATCATGAGCGGAAAGAGCGGGTCCTGCTTGTACACGACCTCTGCGGCGGGGGCGAGCATGCCGCCCGCGTGCCACGTCGCGCCGCTGACCGGATCAGGGTCATAGACAGTGACGCTGTGGCCGCGGTCCGCTAGCGTCAGAGCGGTGGACAGGCCAATGATGCCTGCCCCAACGACTGCAATATTCCCTGCCATATTGCCATCCAGCCTACGCCTTTCTCAGGACTTCAGAGCCAGCCATTGTCGTTGCAGGTGCGTGCGGCAGCGTAGCGGTTGGGCGCGCCGGTCTTGGTCATGATGGCCGAGATGTGGTTGCGCACCGTCCCAGTTGAGAGGTTCAGCCGTGCTGCGATCTGCTTGATCTCCGCGCCGGTGAGGGCTTCGCGGGCCACCTCGACCTCCCGGGCAGTCAGTGGCGACGGTGGGGTGAACAGGGATTCTTCCGCAACCTGCGGGTCGACCACCCGCATGCCAGCGTGAGCGCGCCGTACTGCGTCGGCGAGCTGATCCGGGGGAGTGTCCTTGACGATGAACCCCGCGGCCCCAGCCTCCAGGGCTGTGCGCAGGTATCCGGGCCGGCCGAACGTGGTGACAATGACTACCTTGCACGGCGACCCTGCCAAGTCAGCGGCGAGTTCCAACCCGGTCCGGCCGGGCATTTCAATGTCGAGCAACGCCACATCTACGTTATGCTCCCGCACAGCGTCGACGACACCGTCACCGGTCCGGCAGGTGGCTACGACCTCAATATCCTTCTCCAGGTTGAGCAAGGCCGATAGCGCGCCCACGAGCAACCCTTGGTCGTCGGCGATGAGCACGCGAATCATGCTGTCACCTCCAGCCGCGTTCCGGAATCGGTGGGTGGAACCACGAGTGAACCGCCCGCAGCGCTCACCCTGTCGGCGATGCTCCCCAGACGCGTGCCCGGCGGCAAGCCGATGCCATTATCGGCCACGACCAGCCTGTGCGGAGTTACGTCGATCTCGCACTCCGTCGCCTGGGAGTGCCGAATCACGTTGGTCACCGCCTCTCGCAGCACCCATCCGAACAGTGACGAGTCGGTGGCGCCGTGAACGTTGATCCGCGGCTCGATTCCAGCCGCCGCCAGTGCCGAGCTCGCCGCTTCCACCTCGGCGGTCAACGACGGCGTGTGGGTTGTCCGCACAGCACGCCGGACGTCCTCAAGTGATTGGCGGGACAGCTCCACGATCTCATCCAGCTCCTTCGCCGCTTCTTGCTTGTCGACGTCCACCAGCCTGCGCGCCAGCGACGTCTTCACATTGATCACGGTCAGCGAATGACCCAATAGATCGTGCACGTCCCGGTAAATCGACTCGCGTTGTCGCGCCAGCTCGAGCTCAGCGGCGAGGTGGACGCGCTCGTCGCTAAGCCTGGTCGCGCTGACCTGCGTTCCTACCGTCACCGCGATGAGCACGGACGCGCCGAAGAAAATCCACGCCGTCAGGTTTCCCGTGAGGAATACGAAGACACCGAACACCGAAATGATGGCGAGATCCACGATCGTGTGCATGCGCACTGGCATGAGTGATCCGGTCACGGCCGTGATGTAGGGGAGCATTGTGGCCCCCCACACCCCCATGATGGCGGTCACCCCGATCATGGGGATCAGGAGGGCGATCACCCACAACGCCGCGTTGACAGTGTCCTTACTGTGCACACGGATCGTGTGCGCGCACAGGTACACCGCGCCGAAGACCACGATCAATCCGGCACCGGCTACGTACTGCCAGGTGGGGAGCTCCATGGTGAACAAGCCGGCGAGCGGGCTGACCAAGAGGATCAGCCAGATGCCGGCCTCAACGAGGTGGTAGTGGCCACCGTTCGTTTTCTGGGTCACGCACGCCCTTTCTCGCGGCTATCCAAGGCCAGACTGATCACAGCGAAAATGACTGTCCAGGCAATGATACTGAGCACGGGTTGCCACAGGGGGTCGGTGACTTGGAAGGGTTCGTCCTGGATCAGCTGGAGCCCTTCGGCCACAGGCCACCGCGACAGCATGGTGGCGCCGTACATCGGGGTGAACCGGGAGAAGTCGATCAAGTTGCTCGTCAGCGGGAACAGGGTGTTTCCAGCGAAGGCCAACAGAGTGACTGAGGTGGCAGCAATCGAGACTGCCGTGAGGGACTTCAGCGATTGCGCCCAGACCAAACCGTAGAAGCCGAAAGGCAAGGACACGCCGACGGTGATGAGGAAACTCCAGAACCATGCGCTGGCGTCCATCTTGGCGTCGACCAATGCGCCGGTGAGGAACACCGCAGCTACGGGCAGCACGACGTTGACGATGATGACGAGCAATCTCGCGACCGCAATCTGCATGTTCGTCAGGGGAGTCAGCGCTAGCTGCCGCCCCCATCCGCTGTTGTGCTCCACGACCACCAGGGACGATTGGGAAACAGCTCCCGAAATTCCCGCGTAGAGGGCCATGCCGAGCATGACGAAGGCGGCGACGTTGCCGTTGCCCAGTTCATCGTCTGAATACTGCTGGGCAGCACCGAAAATGAGGTAGAGAATCACCGGAAGAACGATGTTGAAGAACAGCGAAGAGGCATCGGATTTGAGGCGTTTGAGGTTGTGCAGCGCGAACTTCAGGGTGGTCATGGTTGCTCCTCGCTTTCTGGGTCATCTGAGGTGAGTGCGATGAAGGAGTCCTCTAGGGATGTTCTAGTGACGGTCAGGTCGTGAGCATCGGTCTCGGTAAGTAGTTTCCGGGCGTAGGAATCGGCGTCGCTGGTGGTGACGTCGATAAGCCCCTGCGATGACTGCGCTGTGACCCGTTTCTTGTCTGCGCCGGCGGTGAGACTGTCTGTCGGGCCGTCCGCGATGAGCTCGCCGCGATCGAGCACGATGATGCGCTCCGCGAGGTTTTCAGCTTCCTCGAGGTAGTGCGTGGAGAAGATGATGGTGCGTCCAGAGTGGGCCTGGGCGCGCATCGTGTCCCAGAACTCGTGGCGGCTGGTGGCGTCCATCCCGGTGGTTGGTTCGTCGAGGATGAGAATGTCCGGCTTGCCCAGCAACGCAATGGCGAAGCGGACCCGCTGCTGTTCGCCGCCAGAGCATTTGCCCACCCGGCGGTTCTGAATCTTGGTGAGATTCGCCTGCTCGATCGCGGCCTCCACGCCGATGGAATCGCGGTGCGTGGAGTTGATCATGGCCAGGGTGTCTTTGACGGTGACAGTGTCGAGGAGACCGCCGGTCTGCATCACCGCACCGATGCGTGCGTCCCGGATCGCCTGCGCCGCGGTCATGTCGGCCACGCGCACTGTGCCGCTCGTCGGCTTGGTCAATCCGAGAATGAGGTCCACCAGGGTGGTTTTGCCTGCTCCGTTGCGCCCAAGCAGGCCGACGATTTCACCGCGGCCAATGCTCAGGCTGACATCTTCAACGGCTTTCACCGATCCGAAATGCTTGCTCACGTTTTGTGTTTCGATCATGCTTCACATTCCACTGCGCGCCGGGGAGCCGAACGTAGTCCTGCAGTCACGATCTCGGCGTGACAGTTGTCATGGGTGTTAGCCTGGGGTCGAGATTGCGAACCGATCGATAAGGAGCACTAGCTATGTTCACCCGTTCCCGCGACGAAGTGGAAAAGGTCGAGTGGGGCGGCGGCACCTCTGAGCGTGTCGTCACCGCCAAGGACAACATGGGCTTCGCCATCGCCCACACTGTTGTCCGTGCTGGCACTGAGTCCAAGCTGCAGTACCGTAATCACCTCGAGGCTTGCTACTGCATCGGCGGTTCCGGCGAGGTCGAGGACACCGAGGGCAACGTGTACCCCATCACTCCGGGCACAGTGTATGTGCTTGATGAGCACGACGCCCACTACCTCCGCGGCGGCAAGGACGAGGACCTCATCCTGGTCTCCGTGTTCAACCCGGCCATCACCGGCGATGAGAAGCACGAGCTGACCGCCGACGGCTTCAGCTCCTACTAAACACGGTAAAACCCCAGGGACTCCGCAATGCGGAGTCTCTTTTTGTGTGAAAGGCCTGCTGCGAGCACCATGGGCAGTATGAACACTGACCGAATCCGCCGCGCCGTTCTCATCGTGGCGCTGCTCAACCTGCTCTACTTCTTCGTCGAGTTCGCCGCAGCTGTAGTGATTCGCTCAGCCTCGTTGTTCGCCGACTCGGCCGATTTCCTGGAGGACACCGCGATCAACCTGCTGGTGTTCTTTGCAGTGGCGTGGCCCGCGTCGCGCCGTCGAAAAGCGGGAAGCGTGCTCGCGGCGCTCATCCTGATTCCTGCGATCGCCGCGATCGTGATGGTTGTGGCCAAGATTCTCAACTCGGAACCGCCATCTGCGGAAGGGCTGACTGCGGTGGCATTCGGTGCGCTGGTGGTCAATGTCATCTGCGCGGTCATCTTGCTGCAGCTGCGGGAGCAGGGCTCCTCACTCGCGACAGGTGCGTGGCTCGCAGCGCGTAACGACGCCCTTGCCAACATCCTCATCATTCTCGCCGGTCTGCTCACTTTCGTATGGCCGACGGCGTGGTTCGACATCGTGGTCGGCGCGATCATCGCCGCGGTGAACCTCTCCGCCGCCAAGGAAGTGTGGGAAGAATCCCGCGAGGAGCACGACTCCGTCGAGGAAGCATTCGCGGAAATGGAGGATTAGCTTTACGACGGTTCAGTCCGCCGCAAAACCCCAGGGACTCCGCAATGCGGAGTCTTGCGAGCAGCTAGTTCGAACATGTGAGCGACAGCTGTTCGGGTTGTTGTGTAGAGTTGGGGTAATCGACAACGTGGGGCATTGACAGGGGTGGTGGTCAGTATGAACATACTGGATGAAGAGCTGGATCTGGAGTGGTTGGCTGAGGAAATCGTGGCTACGTACGTTACGGTTGTGCGTTCGAAAGCGCGGCTGCTGATTCTGATTGGCGATTTCGATCACATGGGGTTAGCGAATGAGTGCGGAGCGACGAGTACGGCGGCCTGGCTAATCAGGCGGCTCGGGGTATCGGAGTCGACGGCGCATGAGTACGTGAGTGTTGCACGGCAACTGAACGATTTCCCATACCTGACGGAGATGTTCCTCGACGGTAACCTGAGCTACTCCGCGGTGCGTTTACTGCTCAAGTACCTGACCGCTGACAATGAGTTCGAGCTGGTGAAGATGGGCATGGAGCTCAACTACCACGGTCTGGAAAGCGCTCTCGCCGGAAAGCCCAAACATAAGGAGTCGAAGGAGGAGGGCAAGGAGTATTACCTGCGGCTGAAGCAGGAAACAGACGGTGACTTGAAGTTGTGGGGGAGGCTCAACGCCGCAGATGGTGAAGCTTTCAAGGCTGCGCTCAAGATTGGGCACCTCGCGTTCGCCGCCGAGGACGAGGAGCTCGAGAAGCTGCTGGGTGGGGACGGGGTGGTCGACAATGAGAAGGTAGATGAGCTCATTCATGAAAAAGAGAAGGATGAGGAAGTTCGACAGGCAAAGCGGGAGGTGTCAGGCTTCGGCTTGCCGACGCCGCGCGCCTTGGTCTTCTCCCTCATGGGAATCGTGAACATGGCCCGTACAAAACCCATCAGCACACTCCGAGCGCCTGGCGCGCACGTGAACGTCATGATGACCGTAGACGGGCGAGCCTACTTGCCCAACAACGCAGGAGCGACGACCGAGACGCTGGAGCATCTCGTATCCAACGCCTTAGTCAGGCTGGACACGGTGAGTAATCAGGGCCTGATCCTGAACACCGGTCGGTCAACCCGCCTAGCGACGGACGGGCAAGTCAACGCGCTCATGGCTATGTGGGGCGGGCAGTGCGCGACTCCGGGCTGTACGCATCGACGCTTTATTGAAATGCACCACATCCGCGACTGGGCTGAGGGTGGCATGACCGACCTGGATAATCTGTTGCCCTTATGTTCCGGATGTCACTCTCTGGTCACAGAGGGATACACGACCATCACGCGCCATGGCGATGAGATCGTCTTCGAGTTCCGCGACGGTTCCAAATACGTCTCTTACAACCATTCCCTGCCCGTTCGGAATGACGGTTACGAGACTGCTGATTTCGATGAACCCCTGTGGGCCGACAGTTTCACCGGATAAAGTAGTTCGGAACATGTCACCAACCGCAGAAGGGAATAGCGATGTCCACTGCAGTAAACGATCGCGGCGACTCTGAGGTTACGGCTAAACGACGGTCAGGCTGGCTCGGTCCGGGCCTGCTCATTAGCGCCTCGTTCATTGGCCCGGGCACAGTCACCACGGCGACGGTCACGGGTGCGAGCTACGGTTTCGCGCTGACATGGGCGATCGTGTTCTCGATCGTGGCCACGATCATCCTGCAAGAAATGTCGGCGCGCCTGGGTCTCATGGGTGGGTTGAGCACGGGCGAAGCAATGCGCGAGACGTTCGAGTCACCAGTGGCGAAGCTGCTGATGATCGCGCTCATTGTCACGGCGATCGGTATCGGCGGCGCTGCATACGCCGGCGGCGACACCACGGGTACAGCCCTCGCGCTTTCCGACGTCACCGGCCTGAGCATCCCCGTCCTGTCCTGCATCATCGTCGCTGTGATCGTTGTCCTTCTGCTGACCGGCAGCTACAAGGTCATCGAGAAATTCATGACTGCGCTCGTGATCATTCTGGCGCTGATCTTCCTCATCACCGCAGTGGCAGTGAAGCCGGATCTCGGCGCGATGCTCAAGGGAATTTTCGTGCCGGGCCTTCCAGACGGCTCGGTGCTCACGGCGATCGCGCTGATCGGTACGACAGTGGTGCCCTACAACGTCTTCCTCCACTCCAACCTGGTCCAGGAAAAGTGGGGCGATGAGCCGGGCAAGCTGAGCTTGAAGAAAGCCCGCGTGGACAACATTGTGTCGATCTCCATCGGTGGGTTGATCACGTTGGCGATCGTGGCTACAGCAGCGTCGACGCTCTTTGCCCAGGGCATTGCAGCCGAATCAGCTGCGGAGCTGGCGGAGCCGTTGCGTCCGGTTCTTGGTGACTTCGCGCCGTGGGCGCTCGCAATCGGTCTGTTCGCCGCCGGGCTGACATCGGCGATCGCCGGCCCGCTCGGCGCGGCGTACGCCATCTCGGGTGTGCTCGGCTGGTCTTCCGACCTCAAGGACATCAAATTCCGCGCGATCTACCTGGCCGTGGTGCTCATCGGCCTGGTGATCGCGGTGACTGGTGTCAACCCGATCCAGGTGATTGTCCTGGCGCAAGCAGCCAACGGCATCCTGCTGCCAGTGGTGGCATTCTTCCTGCTCTACACCATGAACAACAAGAAACTGCTGGGAGACAACGCCAACGGCCTTGCCTCCAACTTGCTTGGCGGCTTCATCTTCCTGGTCACCGTGGTGCTCGGCGGGTACTCACTGTACAGCTTGTTCTAGCTGGCTTATGCGCCGCTGTCGAAGGCGGCGATCACGCGCTCAACGTACGCCTGCGGATCCTCGGCGTTCATGATGCCCCGGACGATAGCCACGCCGTCAACGCCGGTTGCGGCGAGGTCAGCGGCATCGTCGACGGTGACATCGCCGATGGCGACGATAGGCAGGTCGGAAGCGGCGGCGAGAGGAGGGTAGCCGTCTAGCCCCAGCGGTTCGCGGCCGGAGTCCTTCGTCGGAGTCGCGCGGAACGGGCCGGCACCGATGTAGTCGATGACGTCGGCGTACTGGTTGGCATCCTGCACGAGGTCCAAAGTCCCGGTGGTCAGACCGATGATGGCATCGGGCCCAAGCAGCTCCCGCGCGATGCGCGGATCGAGGTCGTCCTGGCCGATGTGCACGCCGGCCAGGTTAGGAACGCGGGATTGGCGGAGGGCGAGGGCGACGTCGACGCGATCGTCGATAAGCACGTGCGTGGCGGGGTTGGCCTCGTGGACAGCCTCTGCGACGGCCTGGCCGAGTTCGAACAACGAGCGCGCGGAGATGGGTTTGCTGCGCACTTGGATCATTCCGGCGCCACCAGCGGCGGCTGCGCGCGCAGTGCCGACGATGTCAGGCCCCTGGCCGGTGATGAAGTAGCAGCGGAGATCAAGCTCAGTCATTGCGCAGCGCCTCGATGAGCTCGTCCTTGGTCATGTCGGATCGGCCGGGGATGTGCAGCTCCTGCGCGCGGGAGTAGAGCTCCTCGCGCGTCCAGTCATCGTAGGAGCCAGACTCGCCGCCCTTCGCACCGACATCGGAGCGAGAAGAATTCGTCGCCGCGTTAGCGATGGCCGCCGCCTTCGACTTCGAATTGCCCTCCTGGCGGAGGCGTTGGTAGAGCTCCCCGTCCTTCACCGACGGGCCGCCGGGCGTGTTCTCCGGGTGCTTGTCCTGCGTCATGTGGGCCATTGTAGGCCGGTTGCTGTGGCAGGGCCGGTTGCTGCACCGGGCCTGCGTAGGGCTCGATCTTGCCGGTCTTGCCGTAGGCGAGACGGCGGTGGACCCACTCGAACGGGCCGGGGGTGTTTGTGGCTTCGAGGATGACTGCGAGCACCAGGGTGACCAACCAGACACCGGTGGCGATGAGGAGCTTCTCCGAGATGGTGCTGTCCACGCCGAGACCGAAGCCAAAGGGCATGACCAGGATGATGAACAGGAAGGACTGGGCGACGTAGCCGGACATTGAGCGCTTACCCAGCGCGACAAAGGGGTACAAAATCTTCGGGGCAGCGACTGGACGCCCGGCTGCAGCATCGTCGTACATGCGCTTCTGAATCCCGTTCGTGGCCAACGCGATCAGCGCCAAGATGCCGGGGCCGGTGAATGCGCCCAAGCCCCTATTGAGGGCCATGAAGACCTGATCCAACTGATCGTTAATTACACCCATCGCCGCTAGGCCCCACGGGATGCCGACAGTGAGGCTGATGACTACAGCGAGCGTGGCCCAAAAAGTGAGCGTTCTTCGGTGCGCGTCGACGTTGGCCAGAACTCCCTCCCGCGCCCAAATGAACCCGATGAGCATGACGCATAGGACCGCGAGAACGGCGAACGTCGAGTTCACCATGAAAAATGGTGCTTGTTGGATAGTCGTGATGAAGTAGGTGCCAGCTGTGGTGATTTGCTCAGTTGGGGTGAACTCTGGCACGACGTCCACACCGGCGAGGGCGGTAATCACCGACATCGCCGACAGAAGCAAGGCGATGCAGAAGGACACCGCAGCAAAGATGCGCAGTGTCTTCGAACTGAGCTTGATCATCGTGGCGATGAGCATTCCCGCCAAGCCATAGGTGAACATAATGTCGCCGTTGAACAGCAGGTACATGTGCAGTAAGCCGAAGACGGCGAGGATGCCGTAGCGTTTAACCAGCACGCGTGTGGCTTTGCCCGCTGGGTAGTTCTTCCGGTGCAAGCTCGAAGTGAGTAGCCCGATGCCGAAACCGAGCAGGGTAGCGAACATTGGCAGGCCTCGAGTGTGGACGAGCATGCCCGAGAACAGGGCAGAGAAACGGTCTGAAGCACTGTCTGGGTCTACCCAGCCGAGGCTCTTACCAATGGCACCCTCGGGGGAGTTCATAATCCAGAAGGTGGTCAGATTCGCCATGGCGATCCCCCAAAGAGCCAGCCCGCGAGCGAGATCGGGGACAACGAGGCGAGGGGGTTTCTGGGTGGGGGAGGGGGCAGGAACAGGTGCGGTCATGCCAGTCTCCCTAGAACAGCATCGTGCAACAGGTTGTTGGTGGCCACTGCGTCGCCGCCGTGCGGCCCGTCCTCGCCGGTGAGAGAAGTGAACCGCCCGCCGGCCTCGGTGACCAGGACAGACAGCGCTGCGAGATCCCACAGCGACACTTCGGGCTCCGCGGCGATGTCCACGGCACCTTCTGCCACCAGGCAGTAGGAGAAGAAGTCTCCGTAGCCGCGCAGCCGCCAGACATCGTCGGTCAGGGAGATCAGCTGGTCGCGCAAGCCGCGGTCGCGCCAGCCACTCAAAGACGAGATGCTTATAGACGCATCCTCTAACCCCTCAACCCCCGACACCCCGAGCCGCTTCACGCTGCCATCGGAGAATGTGCGCCACGCACCGGATCCCTGGCTGGCGTACCAGCGGCGGGCAAGAGCAGGGGCGCTGACTACGCCGACGACAGGCTTGCCGTCTTCGAGCAGCGCAATGAGCGTGGCCCACACGGGCACGCCGCGGACGAAGTTTTTGGTGCCGTCGATGGGGTCAATGACCCACTGGCGACCCTCGAACTGCACGTCGCCACCGAACTCCTCACCAAGGACCGCGTCGGAGGGGCGGGCAGATTCCAGCTTGGCGCGCAGCGCAGCCTCCACGGCGATGTCCGCGTCGGAGACGGGAGTCATGTCCGGTTTCGAGTCGACTTTAAGGTCGGCGGATTCGAAACGGTCGAGGGTGATGCCGTCGGCAAGCTCTGCGAGCTCGAGTGCGAGCGCTAGATCATCTGAATAGGTGGTCATGGCGCCCAATCCTAGCGAGATCGGGGCGTTGTTACTCCGCCAAAAGTGCCTCGACCTCGTCCACCAGTTGCTCGTTGCCGGCCACGCACCAGGTCACCCCACCTGCGTCGACTTTGATGGCCTTCCCGCCGACACCTTCGACCAGCGCTTTACCGGGCAGCCAGTCCCAATCGGCGACCGAGTGTTGGATCCAACCGCCAATTCCGCTCGAGGCCACCGTGGCCAAATCGACAGAACCTGCGCCCCACATGCGCACCGTGGCGGCCTGGCTCGCAGCTCGCATCCAGGCGCCCCGAATGTCCGCGTTGTCCATGTCGCGCGGGTGCAGGTACGTGGCCAGCGCGAGCTGCGCCAACGGTGCGTTCTCCAAGTGAGGGATCTGTTCACCGTTGCGCTCGGAGGTTCCGCCGTGTGCCACCCAGGTCGTATCTAACGCGGGGCGCGTGATAGCGCTGGTGAGGATGCGTTCTGGATCGCTCGGTGCGCCGCTGACAAGCGCGAGCGCGGAGCAGAAATAGTCGGAGCCGCAGGAGAAGTTGTACGTCCCGTCCACCGGGTCAATCACCCACGTGCGACCCGAAGTAGATTCTTTGGCCGCGCCCTCCTCGCCCAGGATGCCGTCATCAGGGCGCAGCGCCATCAACGCGTCGGCCACGAAGCGCTCGGCGGCCATGTCAGCCTGCGTGACCACATCCGACACGGATGTCTTCTGCGACGTCTCCAAACCTTCGTTGCGCATGCGCAAAGCGAGCTCCCCGGCCGTGCGGGTCAGCGCCGCGGCGAGCTCGTGGTCGGGGGCGTCGGTATGGCTTTCGATGAATGCTGCGGTAGACACAGCAGCCATTATCCCCGAATTACTCCTTCACGTAGACGTTCGAGCCGAGCTCGCGGAACTCCTTGGCCATCTCGCGCTCGCCGCGGCGGAAATCCTCCCCGCCCGCGAAGGTGGGGATGCCCAGGTCGGCGATGAGCTTCTTGTTCTCGTCATCCAGCGCCTCGTCGATGGCATCACCGAACTCGTCGCGGATGTCCTGGCTGATGCGCATGGAGCAGAACTTCGGGCCGCACATGGAGCAGAAGTGCGCCGTCTTCGCAGGTTCAGCCGGCAGCGTCTCATCGTGGTAGGCCTGCGCGGTCTCCGGGTCAAGCGAGAGAGCGAACTGGTCGTTCCAGCGGAACTCGAAGCGCGCCTTGCTCATTGCGTCGTCCCAGTCACGGGCGCCCGGGTGGCCTTTGGCCACGTCGGCTGCGTGCGCGGCGACCTTGTACGTGATCACACCGGTCTTGACATCATCCTTGTTGGGCAGGCCCAGGTGCTCCTTCGGGGTGACGTAGCACAGCATCGCGGTGCCGCCCATGGCGATATTGGCGGCGCCGATTGCAGAGGTGATGTGATCGTAGCCCGGGGCGATGTCGGTCACCAGCGGGCCGAGGGTGTAAAACGGCGCGCCGCCGCACCACTCCTCTTCCTTCTCGTTGTTGACCTGGATCATGTTCAGCGGGACGTGGCCCGGCCCCTCGATCATGACCTGGACATCGTGGTCCCAGGCGCGCTTGCACAGTTCGCCGATGGTTTTCAGCTCAGCGAACTGTGCAGCATCGTTGGCGTCGGCGACGGAGCCGGGACGCAAACCGTCCCCAAGCGAGAAGGCGATGTCGTACTGGGCGAAGATCTCGCACAGCTCGTCGAAGTTCTCGTACAGGAAGGATTCCTTGTGGTGCGCGAGGCACCAGCCGGCCATGATCGAGCCGCCGCGGGAGACAATGCCGGTCACGCGCTTCGAGGTCAGCGGAACGTACGGCAGGCGCACGCCGGCGTGGACAGTCATGTAATCAACGCCCTGCTCAGCCTGCTCGATGACGGTGTCGCGGAAGATCTCCCACGTCAAGTCCTCAGCGACGCCACCCACTTTCTCCAGCGCCTGGTAGATCGGCACCGTGCCGATGGGAACCGGGGAATTGCGCAGGATCCACTCGCGAGTGGTGTGAATGTCGTTTCCGGTGGACAAGTCCATGACCGTGTCCGCGCCCCAGCGGGTGGCCCAGCGCAACTTGTCTACTTCCTCACGGATGGAGGAGGTCACGGCGGAGTTGCCGATATTCGCGTTGATCTTGGTCAAGAACGCATTGCCGATAATCATCGGCTCGCTCTCCGGGTGGTTGATGTTGTTCGGGATGATTGCGCGGCCAGCGGCGACTTCCTCGCGGACTTTCTCCGGAGAGCAGTGTTCGCGCAGTGCCACAAAGCGCATTTCGGAGGTGATCTCGCCGCGGCGGGCGTAGGCCATCTGGGTCACGCGCTTTCCGCTTTTCGCGCGCAGGGGCTCGCGCTTAGCCCCGCGCCACTCTTCGCTAGCGGCACCGCGTTTCATAGCGCGGACACCGTCGTCCTCGAGGTTGCGCTCGCGGCCGGCGTAGCTCTCCACGTCATCACGGGCTTCAATCCACTCGGTGCGCAGATCCGGCAGGCCCTCTTCCGGCTCAGCCCACGGGCCGCGTGTGCGGTAGATCTTGAACGGCGCGTTCGGGCCGGTCGGTGAGTCATCGAGCTGGATTTCCGTCTCCGGGACTTCCAGACCATCTTCCACGATCGGCGCGTACGAGTGCTTCAGGTGAATTTCCTGGGCGTAGATGTCGGCCATTGCCTCTCCTTTACTTCCTTCGCTGGTGCTAACCAGACAGGTTCGAACGGTGCTCGCACGGCCTATCAGTGCGATCTCAGCCCGCTGCCGCGGGCGCCCGTGTGGGGGTGTAGTTCGAGTCTATCGTCTCCTACTACACTGCGCTTACATGAATCCCGACACCAGCAACCGCATCCAGTCGCTCGACTCCACCTTGACCACCATTGAGAAGGTCATGGACCTCGAGGAGATGGACGCCCGGGCGCGCGAGCTGGAGCAGCAGGCCGCCGACCCGAGCCTGTGGGACGACCCCGAGCACGCTCAGAGCGTGACCACTGAACTCTCCAGCGTCCAAGCGCGCGTGCGCAGGGTGCGCAGCCTACGCCAGCGTATCGACGACTTGCCCGTCATGTACGAGCTCGCCGCGGAAGAGGGCGATTACACGCTTGCCGAGGATGAACTCGCTGACCTGACCACGGCCGTCGAAACCCTCGAAGTGACCACAATGTTGTCGGGCGAGTACGACCAGCGCGAAGCGGTGGTGAACATCCGCTCCGGAGCAGGCGGCGTCGACGCGGCGGATTGGGCAGAGATGCTCATGCGCATGTACATCCGTTGGGCGGAGAAGAACGGGCACAAGGTCGATGTCTACGACATTTCCTACGCCGAGGAGGCCGGCATCAAGTCGGCGACGTTCGTCGTGCACGGCGAGTACATGTACGGCCAGTTATCCGTCGAGCAGGGTGCGCACCGGTTGGTGCGCATCTCGCCGTTCGACAACCAGGGGCGCCGTCAAACCTCCTTCGCCGAAGTCGAAGTTCTGCCGGTGGTGGAGAAGACTGACCACATCGACATCCCGGACTCGGAAATCCGCATCGACGTCTATCGCTCGTCCGGTCCTGGTGGCCAATCGGTCAACACCACCGACTCGGCGGTGCGCATCACCCACGAGCCCACCGGCATTGTGGTGACCTGCCAAAACGAAAAGTCGCAGATTCAGAACAAGGCCTCCGCCATGAACGTCCTGCAGTCCAAGCTGCTTGAGCGCAAACGGCAGGAAGAAAAAGCTGAGCTCGACGCCCTCGGTGCTGGCGGCAACGCCAGCTGGGGCAACCAGATGCGCTCCTACGTCCTCCACCCGTACCAAATGGTCAAAGACCTACGCACCAACTACGAAGTAGGCGACCCGCAGAAGGTGCTCGATGGCGACATCGACGGGTTCCTCGAAAGCGGCATTCGTTGGCGCAGCACCGAATCTGCATGATCTGACTATGGCTTAGGTAGGCAATGACTCGTTCGGCGTAAGGAGCCTTTTTATGGGTGAAGCGCGCTCTAGTACGAATCTGGACAAGCCCCTGCGGGATGCGTCTCTGTCGCAAGCGGTGTACAGATTTTTTGCGAAGTTCTTTGTTTTCAAGGGACGAGCCTCGCGGAGCGAGTATTGGTGGGTCTTTCTTGCTATCACTGTGGGCTCAATCCCGGTCAGTATGCTCGAGATTCACTTCGGAATTCCGGTTGGCAAGGTGGTCGGGGTCATTCTTCTGATCCCGTTTCTGGCACTGATCTCGAGGAGGCTGCAAGACGCGGGTTTTTCAGGGCTTCTGACGATTCTCGTCTTTGTGCCTGTACTTGGATCGATAGCCATCATGATCATGACTCTCATGCCATCGGAGATGACCTCAAGCATGGACAGCGAAGGTTCTGAATGAACCGGTCGCCCTGTCGTGGTGTGCGGTGCTTTCCACCGTGCTTGAGCAGCTATTCTCCGTTGTCTTTGCTTCCTGCTGGAGGAACTCTCGCATCGCCATATCGCGCATTGTGGGCTTGTCCACCTTGCCGACGGGATTGCGCGGCAGATCTTCCACGGTAGTGATGTGTACCGGCCACTTGACCTTGGCCAACAGGGGACGGACGTGATCCAATAGTGCGGTTGTGTCGACAGTGGCGGGGTCGGAATTGCTCACGTAGGCGACGGGGACTTCCCCAAGCACTTCGTGCGGCAACCCGACCACAGCGGATTCGACAACGTCAGGGTGGGTGTTCAGCGCGTTCTCAATCTCGGAGGGGTAGAGGTTCTCTCCGCCGCGGATGATCATGTCTTTGATCCGGTCAACGAGGAACAGGAAACCGTTGTCGTCCAAGTAGCCGACGTCGCCAGTGTGGAGCCAGCCGTCGACGACGGTCTTCGCGGTTTCCTCTGGCCGGTTGAGGTAGCCGACCATGACGTTGTCGCCTTTGATCACCACCTCTCCGGCTTCCCCAGTGGGCAGAAAGCCGCCCTCGCCGTCGCTGATGCGCACTTCTTGTCCCGGTAGGGCTCGGCCCACGGTGCCGGCGGGCGGGTCGTCGTCAAGGCGGACAGCGGTCGAGCCGACGGTTCCCTCGGTCAGGCCGTACGCGCCGCGGATCTTCACACCGTACTTCTGCTGGAAGGATTCGATGAGCTGCACGGAGGCCGGTGCGGCGCCGCAGACAGCGAACTCGAGACTGGAGAAGTCGACACCGGAGTCCGGCGGCAGCTGCAGCAGGTAAGCGAAGATTGCCGGCACGGCGGAGAAGTATGTCGGCCGGTACTGTGCCACGGCGGAAATGAACTCCATTGGGTTGAAGCGGTCGAGGATGGTCACCTTGCCACCGCGGCTGTACGGCGCGAGGAAGCTGACCAGAATCGCGTTGGAGTGAAACAGCGGCAACGGCATCAGCGCGTGGATCTCACCGTCCATGTCCAGGGCGCCGGAGATGCTTTCCACCATGGCGTTGAGGTTGCTGTGGCTGAGCATAACGCCTTTCGGACGGCCAGTAGATCCGGAGGTGTAGACCAGTAGCGCGATGTCATCGGCTGAAGGTGGCTCGGGCAAGGAGCTGGGGGAGCTGGGCACTTCATGTTCGCGGTGCTGGCCGGATACTGCGAGCTCGAAGAGGGGTGCCACGCGAGCGCCGGGGAAGTAGTCCTCTGGTTGACGGGCGGCGAAGTCGTTCGTGGTCACCACGACCTTCGCACCGGAATCCTCGATCTGGTAGGCGGATTCAGGTGCCGCGAAGGTCGGGTTCATGGGTGTGCACGCGGCCCGCAGCCGCCATGCCGCCGCCATGGTGGTCAGCAGTTCAAGGCGGTTGGGCAAGAACGTGGCTACGACGTCGCCGGGGCCGACGCCCATCGCGGCTAGCTGGTGGGCGAGGATGTCTACTTCTTCGGCGAACTCTTGGCCGGTCAGAGAGCGGAAGGAATCCCGGAGGCGTGATCCTTCGATTCCCTGATGAAATTCGTGCCACGGCTGAAAGCGGTAATCGGTCATGATCCCTCCGATATGTGATGTGAGTTACACGGGTAAGGGTCACTATAGAGGTTCGGAGCCAGATGGTGAGTGAGGGGAAAGAATCTGCTGGTCCGCGGTAAGGGGTACCGTGCACGTCTGAGTACCTGCGGTTATGGGGCGCGTGATTTCTAACCGGGCGCGATCTGTCACTAGAGTGACACGGGTGATCACTTTCTCCAACGTGACAAAGGTGTACCCGACGTCCACGCGGCCGGCGCTCGACGACATCTCCGTCGACATCGAAAACGGGGAGTTCGTCTTCCTCATCGGCCCGTCCGGCTCGGGCAAATCGTCCTTCCTGGAATTGCTCATCCGCGAAGAGAACGTCACCTCCGGCGACATTTACTTCGACAAATTCCACGTCAACGCCCTCAAGGGGAGCGAGGTGAACAAGCTGCGTCAGTCCATCGGATATGTCTTCCAGGACTTCCGGTTGCTGCCGAAGCTCAACGTCTACGACAACGTTGCATTCGCCCTCGAGGTGATCGGTAAGTCGAAGACGAAGATCAACAAGCTTGTTCCGGAGGCCCTCGAGATTGTTGGGCTCGATGCCAAAGCGAACCGGATGCCGAATGAGCTTTCCGGCGGTGAGCAGCAGCGTGTGGCGATCGCGCGCGCGTTTGTCGACCGCCCTCGGCTTTTGCTTGCCGACGAGCCTACCGGCAACCTCGACCCCTCCACCGCCGACGACATCATGGCGTTGCTCGCCCGGATCAACCGGATGGGAACGACAGTGGTGATGTCCACGCACAACGCCCGTGCGGTCAACGACATGCGCAAACGCGTCATTGAGCTCCACCTGGGCAAGCTCATCCGCGACGATAAGCACGGTGTCTACGGGAGGGAAAGCTAATGAACTGGAACTTCATCTTCCGTGAGGGCTTCCGCGGTTTGGGCCGCAACCTCACCATGACGGTCGCGCTGATCATCACCACGGCTCTGTCCTTGGCGCTCGTGGGCGCCGGCATCCTCATGTCACAGGTAACCAGCGAGACGAAGGACCTGTATCTCGACCGCGTCGAAGTCATGGTTGAACTCAGTGATGAGGTTTCGGAGACGGACAAGGATTGTTCGTCGCAAAGCTGCACGCAGGTGCGCGATACCTTGCAGGCCGATGAACGCGTCGAGTCAGTGACTTTCCGCAACCGTGATCAGTCCTACGAGCGCTTCGTTGAGCTGTTCAAGGAGTCTGACCCGGTCCTGGTGGAGGAGACATCCCGCGATTCGATGCCGGCTGCACTGCACGTGCGGCTGGAGGATCCGACGGATACGTCGCCGATTGATGCTGTCCGCGACCTGCCCCAGGTCGCCTACGTGGCTGACCAAGCCAGTGATGTCCGCGGTCTCGCTGACTCGATGGATTCGTTCCGCAACGCCACCTTCATCATCGCGGCGGCTCAGGCGCTTGCTGCGATCTTCCTGATTTCCAACATGGTGCAGCTGGCGGCGTATTCGCGCCGCGAGGAAATCAGCATCATGCGCATGGTGGGTGCCAGCCGCTGGTTCACGCAGGCCCCGTTCATTCTCGAGGCAGCTCTCTCGGTGCTCATCGGCGGGATCATCGCTACGGTTGGCGTGTGGCTGATCAAGACCCAGATTGTCGACCAGATGCTCGACCCCGTCTACCAGAATCTGCTCATTGCCCGTCTGCCGGATTCCGCGGTGTGGACCGTCATGCCGCTGGTCAGCCTCGCCGCGCTGGTCGTGTCCGGCCTTGTCGCGCAGGTCGCGCTGCGCTCCTACGTCCGGAAGTAGCCTATGGCCAAGAAGAAGAAAACCGACGGCTCCAACGTCATTGCTTCCAACCGCAAGGCGCGCCACGATTACACGATCCTGGATACCTACGAGACAGGCATCGTGCTGCAGGGCACGGAGATCAAGTCGCTTCGCGACGGCAAAGCGTCCCTCGTCGAAGCCTTTGCCACCATCGACAACGGTGAAGTGTGGCTGCGCAACCTGCACATCCCCGAGTATTCGATGGGGTCGTGGACGAACCACTCACCGCGCCGCACCCGCAAACTGCTGCTGCACCGTCGCGAGATTGACACCCTCGAGGGCAAACTGCGCGACGGCAATCGCACCCTCGTTCCCCTGAAGCTCTACCTCAAGGAGGGCCGGGTCAAGGTCGAGCTTGGTCTGGCCCAAGGTAAACAGGATTACGACAAGCGCCGCGCCATCAAGCAGCGCACCGAGGACCGCGAGATCACCCGTGATCTGGGGCGGAAGCTGAAGGGGATCAAGGCTTAAGCCTGTTTCCACCTAGACTTGGTGGCATGAAAACAGCGTTAGTGACAGGGGCGTCCCGCGGCATCGGTCGCGCGATCGCGGAGGAGCTGGGTAAGGACCATCACATCATCGCCGGGGCGTCGCGCGACGCGTCCGATATTGTCGGTGCGTTGCCCAGCGCGGAACCGTTCGAAGTCGACCTGCGCGATACCGAGGCATTGCTTGAGGCTGCTTCGCGGATCGAGAACGTCGATGTGGTGGTCCTTGCCGCTGGTGTCCTGCACAAGGATCCCTTCGAGCAGATCTCCGATGAGCAATGGCGTGAAACGATGGATATCAACGTGCTCGCGCCCGTTACGCTCACGCGCGCATTGCTGCCTGCTTTGCGACGATCGGGTGGCCTGCTTGTGACCATCAACTCCGGCGCCGGTTTCCACGGGGTGGAAGAGAACACCGCTTACTGCGCCTCGAAGTTCGCGCTGCGCGGTTTCACCGATTCACTGCGGCTGGAGGAGAAGGGGCGCATCCGTGTGACCTCGATCCACCCGGGCCGGACCGACACCGACATGCTGGCGGACCCGAACCACGGCGACCGGCCGAAGATGGACGCGGGCAACGTGGCCAACGCCGTGCGCTTGGCGGTCGACGCGGGGCCGGGCGCGACTGTCGAGCACTTGCGTGTGGCCCCGTCAGGGATGTAAAGTAACTGCTCCTGCGGTGTTACTGTACGTTCCCGCCGCAGGAGGGAAGTGAAGTTCACTCCAAGGGGATGACTTGGTTTCGACTTCGCCGACTAAGCCAGGGGAAGCGTGCCGGTGCAGGCTGGAGACCACCGATTGAAGCGTCGCAGCATGTTATAAGCGCAGAGAAGAACTCTCAGCGTGACTACGCCCTCGCTGCCTAAGTAGCGACCGCGTGTCTGTCAGGCCGGGCTCGCTCCCGTCCCGGACCCTGGCATCGACTAGGGAGCTTGCCCTTCCACCGTGTCAGTGCGGTGATTGAAGGGGACACCTCTCACTGACTGGGCCCATCATCCGGACATGTTCGCCTGATCCGGAGGGTCGAGCAGAGATCTGTGCGGACTGCGCACGGAGAAGCCCTGGTGCGGTGGCGAAGGACGCGGGTTCAATTCCCGCCATCTCCACAACTGTCATCAGTCGCGACATTGTTGACATATGAGTCGCGACATGGTGGACAAACCGGCGTCTTGGTGTTTATTTTTTCCAAGGCGCCGGTTGTGGTTTTCAGGTCAGTGGGGGTTGGCCTTTTCGCCAGTATGGTTTTTGGTAGTTGCGGGATGTGTCGATGTAGTGCTC
>NZ_JAGPZA010000023.1:0-29494 GCF_024454095.1 Corynebacterium sp. CCUG 69979
TCACGCTTCCTAACAATGCGCTAGAGTAAAGCCAATAATTTCACCCCCACGGTGTCTACTTTCCGGGGGCCGGGCCCTTTTGCGGTTGCGGGGCAACAAGTCCGGCTTCAGTGATGATCCGGCGGATCGTCGATGTTGACGGCACACGCAGGCCTTGTTGTCCTAAGTGGAAAGCGATGGTGTCGGGCCCTGCGTCGAAACCTGCTTTGGTGAGTTCTTTGCGCATGTCGATGATGTGGTTGCGCAGGGTCTCCGGCACGGCATTGGGGTGGGTGTGCGGCGCGCGCGATTTGGGGGCGATGGCTTGTTCGCCTCCGGCATCGAACTCGGAGAGGATCTTGTAGACGCGTTGGCGGGAGATGCCGAATCGTCTGGCGACTTTGGTGACTGGTTCGCCTTGATCGCGGACGGCTTTGACGATGGCGAGATTTCGGTTCGGGCTGTTCATCTGTCAACGATGTCCCGACTGATACCAGCACCATCACTAAACACGCGGGGGTGGCGGGAGGTGTCAATGATGTCGCGACTGAGGTGTCAACCATCACCCCAGATTATTTCTGCCCCCTAAGTGTCAACGATGTCGCGACTGACCTGTCAACCATCAGGAATGCTGTCCCAGGCACGCCGTGTCAACTATGTCATGACTTCAGACATCGCAGGCGGCTCCAAGTGACACACCCCCGTGAACTGCGAAGGCAGCGCGGGGGTGTGTCATTCGCGACTGGTGAGTTCGGCGCGCAGCGTTAAAGCACGCAGCTGACAATGAGGCCGTTCTAGGCTCGTGACAAGTTCGTTTCCTAGTCATCCCTGTCTGACATCGGAGTGGTCGGGGGTGACGACCGTGATTATCCAGGCAATCAGTGTGAAAACAACGCCTACGTGAATCGACGGTGTGAGGCTCGTTTCGTTGGCTAGCACATATCCGCTTGCCGCGGTTGCGGCCGCTGCTCCCATGGTTATGAATCCTGTGTGCACGGTGTTGATGAAAGGGTGGGGGTCAGCCTGTGCCATGAGTCGGGTCACTAACAGCGGGTTGAGCGCCATTCCTGTACCTCCGAGTGCGACTATCGCCAGGGCTGTGATGGGGCCGGCATTGGGGGTCGCAACCAGGAGCAGTAGCGCAACGGCTTGGGCTGAAAGGCCAGCGAGCAGAAACTTTTGAGCATTGGTTTCTGAGACCTTTCCCCACAAGAGATTGCCTGTAAACGCTGCCACTCCGAATCCAATGAGTGCGACGGTTGTTCCAATGGGGGTGAAACCTGCGCGCCGAAGTATTGGATCGATTAATGCGAATGCCGCAAAGGAACCACCGATGGTGAAGAAGCTGGTCAACATGCGGCTCCACACACCTGGGTTACTGACAACGGAGACTCGCTCAGTTCCTTCGCCCGATAGTGCAGGGATACGCGGAAGGGCCGCTGCCAACACAACCGCGATCATGAATGCTGCGAAACCTAGAAGGATGAACGACATGCGCCACCCTGCAAGCCATCCAATGACGTGGCTAAGCGGTAATCCAAGAAGTGTTCCGGCCATGAGCCCGGAGAGGATTGCGGCAGCAGCTCGAGATTGATTCCGCGTGCCCGCTAAGAGGACGCCAGCAGTGAGACTAAGACCAAAAATCGCCCCAGAAAGACACCCAGTAAGGAAGCGGATGATGAGTAGAACCGTGAACGTGGGTGAAAACGACGCGGTAATTTCAACACCCGCGTACACGAAAACCGCTCCCGTTAGACACGCACGAACTGGTTTGCCGTTAAGTGCCCATGCCAGTGTTGGTCCACCAAGGGCCATACCTAAGGAGTACGCCGTCACCAGATGAGTGAGCTTACCGATGGGTTGGCCGAGGTCGACGGCCATGTCGGTCATCATTGCAGAGACTTGAAACTCGCTCGTGGTTACTACGAAAAGAGCTGTAGCGAGCACAAATATGGAAAGTTTGGTGGTCATCTTTTGCACAACGCAACGGTAAGGTTTGAGACTAGTGTGAAGGTCAAGTCAAAGGAGATCTGAAATGAGGATTGCCCGGGCTGCGCAGGAAATTGGCGTACCTGCACACCGCTTGCGACACTACGAATCAGTGGGCTTGGTGGTTCCCGATCGAACGGAGACTGGGTACCGTGATTATTCTTCTGCCCAGATCGAACGAGCACGACAAGTGAAGTCGCTTTTCGACATGGGTTTCACAGCTAAAGATGCCATGCTTATGCTGCCGTGTATGACGGAAGAGCCGGCACCGAACCCTGAATGCGCGGCGACACGGCAACGAATGAAGCGACGGTTGCGGGAGCTAACCGCGCGACGCCGCCAGCTAGAGACTACTGAAAGTGCCTTGGCTGACTGGTTAGGTCACTGACCCCGAATGCTGTTTCGGTTTTGGCCAGTTTTGCCCGTAGATTAGATTCCTACGGATCCAAACCAGCCGAGCGAAACAGGCGAGTCTGCTGGAAGCAGTTACGTAGTGCCGAAATAGTCTGACATTCTCGGGTCGCTTCAGTCCAAAGTTGTGGTGTTCCCACAAGGATAGGATCAGTTACCGGTCGGATTGCATTTCGAACGCTGGGCTGTCAGCGAGTTTCAGCCTGACGACCCCACCAATGATGACCGCGAGCCAGAATCCCTTCGCGAGGGTTAGTGTTTCGTCGAAAAAGACGGGGCCGAGTAAAGCAGCGCCAGCGGCACCGATACCAGCCCATACGGCGTAACCGATGCCGACATCAATCTTTTTCAATGCGACGCTGAGGAAGAACAGCGTGCAGAGGAAGAACACGATGGCGACGAGAGACCATTTGACGTTGGTGAAGCCTTCACTGCCGTTAACACTGAGGGCGTAGCCGACTTCGAATCCCCCGGCGAGCAGCAGAGCGAGCCAGGGCCCGAACTTTGTTCCGGGGCTGTCCAGCGTGGTGTTTTGAGGTGTGGTGGAGGACATGAAGGTAAGCCTTTCTGGAGGTGTGTGGGAGTGTGGTTAGGCGGTGCCGGCAAGATTGAGGCCGACAACTCCGACGATGACGATTCCGACTCCGACGAGTTTCTTTAAGGTCAACTTCTGGCCTAGGAACAAGGCTCCGACGATGACGATTCCGATACCTGCAATGGAGGTCCAAAGGGCATATCCGACACCGACGTCAAAGGTGAGCAGCGTGAGACTTAGAAAGAAAGTTGCGATCGCACCGCTGACGAGGGTGGCGATCGTCCAGGGGATATTTTTGAAGCCGTTCGCCTTTCCGGCTGCTATGCCTACAGTGACTTCGAAGACTACGGCGATTGCAAGGTAAAGCCAGTGCATGATTAATGTCCTTTTCGTTTTTCCGGGTTAGGTGTCGTTGGGGGAATCCGCCTACATGTGCTTTTCGAGATAGCGGGTGAACGGCTCGTGAGCGTTCGTAGTGGGTAGGTGATGAAGCATGCGATCACGCAGATAATCGTTAATACGCATGGTTCGGTAGCTGGCTCGGTAATCGAAACCGAACGCCGCGACAGCGTCGCGATCAACGGCTGTGTAAATTGTGTCGATCCCATGGTCGATGGCGAAGCGATAACACAGGCCGCATGGTTCTCCGGTAGCCAGCAGAATGGTTCCGGTCAGTGTTTCGCGGCCATGAGATGAAAGCGCGTCCCGCATCGCGACGATTTCAGCGTGGGCGCTGGGGTCCCCCGTTTCATGTACTTCATTTACTCCAAGGCGCGAGATGATTCCGGAGTTATCAGCGACGGCACCGACGAATGGGAGACCGCCGCCATCAACGTGTCGGGTTGAAAAGTCGACTGCAGTGCGCATCTCGCGGTGCAGCTGTTCAAGGGAAATGCTCATGAATCCGCCCCCGGCAACGGTGGCTTTGCCGCGATCTCATCAAAAGCTTTCTTCAATCTAGACGCGCTGGGAACGCCACGCAGGAGATGGCCATTGATGAGTATTCCCGGAACCGACGTGACCCCAACCGTGTTAACCGCGAAGTCTTGGTCGAGACGGTGCTGCTGGCGACGCGCTTCGTCATTCAAGGCGGTTTGGACGTCGTCAGGGTTCAGTCCAACTGATGCGGCAACGTCAATAATGACGTCATCCACTCCGATATCGCGATCGTCCTGGAAGAATGCTTTGAACATGGCTTCGGAGTACTCGTTTGCTTTACCTTGCTCTTGGGCAAGCTGTAGTGCCAGAAAAGCTTTCTGGGTACGGGGTTGTGGCGAAACTGACGGAAGAGTCATGGGGATACCAAGCCGTCGGGCCATCGGATAGACCGATTGCTTCCAGACCCGCGGAAGATAGTCATCTTCCGGCCGAAGGGTGGGAACAGGGGAGGGGCGAAGTTCGAATGGGCGAATTGTTGCGTGAACGTCTCTGTCTCGCTTGAGCTCGTCGAGGGCGCTTTCGACCAGATAGCAGTATGGACATACGTAATCAATGAAAACATCTACGTGGGTTTTCAACTGTTCTCTCTTTCTTGTGGCGACGACAAAACTAACCTTAGTGCATGTACATGCATGGATCAATGCAAAAGCATGCGCTCGTTGCGTCTTCCCAGCTAGTCGTCGCTATCTGAACTGCGGGCTGCTAGGTGAAGGTCGAGCCAATCCGGCTGCATGTCCCCGATTAGGGACCGGAGTTTGTCATCGAATGGTTCTGCAATGGTGGCAGCCTTTTTTGATCCGTCCTCGGTCAAAGCCGCGTAGATACCGCGCCCATCGTCGGGGCAATCATCTCGGAAAGCCAGCTCTTTGCGTTCCATTCGCTCCACCAAGCGAGTTGCCGAACTCTGACTAAGGCCGAGTTGTTGGGCCAATTCCGTGATTCGTAGTTCTCGATCAGGACTCTTGCTGATGAGGAGCGCTGCACGGAATTCAGTCAGGCCGATGCCAAAGCTGCTTTCGAGCCACTTGTTGAGAGCCGAGTCAATGAAAGAAACTTCTCTGGCTATCTTCGTCCACCGATCAGTAAGGCTCATGGCTGGAGAAGGGGAGCCCGAATCAATTCCTTCCATGTGCATTCAAATTACACCAAGTATGCGGAGTGCCATTTTGTCTCGAATGGGGGCGAAAAATCGCTGCCATCCGCACCCCCCTTTAGTCGGGGGCCCTTTAGACGGTTTTTTCTTTGGATGCTGACTTGCTCTTGACTTGGCTTTTGTCGTTACCCTGGTCCGTATCTTGGGCCTCGTCAGCGACCTTGTCTTGGGTTTCTTCCTTCTTCTGGTTCAGCCGGTAGTACACCTGGCGGCGCACGTGCGCGACCACGTCGCCTTCCTCATCGGTGATGTCCACTTCGAACCAGTGGAGATACTTGTCGCCTCCAGCGGTCTTTTCCTTGATCAACGCATAGGTTTCCTCGGGGATGCGCATGTCGGCGGTGATCTTGCCGCGGCCGGGTTTGAGGAATTTGATCTCTCCGCCGGTGTCCCAGATCTTGTACTCCTTGCCCAGACGGTGCATGGACGCGAGCATGTAGAACGGGTCCGTCATCGCAGACATGGTGCCGCCGAAGGCCACACCCATCGCGTTCTTGGTCAGCATGTTGGGCTTGTGGGAGACCACGACTTGGGTACCGTCGTCGGTGAATTCTTCGATTTTGATGCCGGCGCCGAGCAGCGGCGGCCAGAATCGCATGAAGTGCTTGAGTTGGCGGGCAGAAAAGTGGGCCATGACGAAAGCTCCGTTCGTAACCGTAATGAGCGGGCTGGAAACGGAGCTAACTATACGCGCGCTTAATCGTCGCGGCGGGACTCCGGCAGGAAGCGCGCCACGACCTTGCCCGTCGGGTTGCGGGGCAGAGAGTCGACGAAGTTCACGTCACGGGGGATGGAGTGGTGGGCGAGCTTGTCGCGCACCCAGTCGCGGACGGCGTCGGCGGTCAGGGAGCGGCCGTGGTCATCGTCGGAACGCACGACCCACACGGCGACGCGCTTGAAGGTTTCTTCGTCGTCGACGCCGCCGGCGTACACGTCGGCGACACCCGGCATCGGCTCGAGGGTCTCCGTCACCGACTGCGGGTGGACGTTCTCGCCGCCAATGATGATCATGTCGTCGTTGCGGCCCAAGACGTGGAGGCGGCCTTTCTCATCGAAGTATCCGCGGTCGCCCATCTCGATGAGCTTGCCGATCATCACGATCGGCGTGTTCGGGTTGGAGTACCTCTTCAGGGCAGTCTCGTTGTTGAGGAAGATGCGGCCCGGTTGGCCTTGGGGGACTTCGTTGCCGTCGTCGTCGAAAAGCTTGACTACGCTTCCTGGCACCACTCGCCCCGCCGCTGTCGGGTGCTCCGCGACCTCCTCGGCGGTGGCCACGGCGGTCAGCGACAGTTCAGTCGAGCCGTAGATGTTGGCCAGAATCGGGCCGAAACGTTTGTGCACGCGCTGGACCACATCGGGCGTCAGCGCGTTGCCGGAGGAGGCGATCCACTTCAGGGAGGACGTGTCATAGTCGTCGCTGTTCGGCAAGTCGAGCATCTGTTTGTAGAAGATCGGGGATGAAATCAGCCCGTCGACCTTGAAGTCCTGGATTTGCTGCATCGTCTTCGCCGGGTCGAACTCGCGCTTCGTGACAATCGTCGAACGCGACCCCAGCGCCACGTTGAGTGTCGACCAGCCCCACGTGTGGAACACCGACGCCGATTGCAGCACCGTCTGGTTCGAATACCACGGCACTGCCGACAAAAGGCCGGTGAGAACATAGGGGACTTTCGGCTCGTTGCGCAGAATGCCCTTCGGGATGCCGGTCGTGCCAGACGACATGAGCACCAGGTCGCCTTGTTTGGGGATCAAAGGCAGGCGCGGCAGTTTCTCGTTGCTGACCAGCAGCTTATCGACGCTCGTAGCTCCCGAAACAGTAGCCACTGGGCGACTTTGCGGGATCCGTTGCGGAGATCGCGGTAGGACAGGACCCCTGAGTCGTCGATAAGCGCGTTGCGGTGCGGACAGCAGCGCGCACCCTGTTCTACCTCGCGGGCGGTTGTGATGCCCCAGCGTGGGATGTCGCCGAAACCGCGGATCAAGACCCCTGGGCCGCCCCTTGAAGCCGACAATGCCGCGACGGACGATCAGCGAGGCAAGATCCAAGAACGCTCCGACCTGCTGGATTGGGGTGTAGCTGACTCGGTTGGACATCCGGGGTTCCCTTCTGCAGGCTAGGACAAGCGTGCGTAAGCTACTGGCAGCGAATTCTCATTTGATTAGGCTATCGCTTTTGTGGGCACAAGTGTTTCGCTAGGCTTCTTCTTAGATCTGGGACTGCCGGGTCATCTATAGTGGCGGTGCAAAAGATCCAATTGTGATAGAAGTGACAGGTAGTGGCAAGCGTTTGCAAGGCTAGGACGTAACATCTTCCCTCCTGGAACCGACATCACTCCTGTGGGCCTCATCAGGGGTCTTTCCGATGAACAACTCACTACCAGCAGAAAGTCGACGAACAATGCTTAACCGTACCCGTCAAGCTGTGACTGCATTCATCGCCGCCGTCCTCGTGGGCGCGGGAATCATGGCTGCCCCTAACGCCAACGCGCAGCAGGGCAACATGGTGATCTTCGGCGACTCCGTGATCGCCGACGCTCACTCCATCGAGTACCTGGGTGCCCGGATGGGCCTGCACCCCAACGGCTCTTCCAACCCGGGCCGGTGGTGCCCGACCTCCGACCAGAACTTCGGCAAGATCGCTGCGCGCAAGCTCGGCCTGCAGCCGCGCGACTTTTCCTGCCCCGGTGCCGTGAGTATCTCCCCGGGCCCGAACATCACCGCCCAGATCGACCGCGCCGTGCGTGAGCGCGGCCTCGACGGCAACACGCGCCGCGTCGTCCTCCAGGTGGGCTTCAACGACACCTACAACCATATGGGCGAAGACCCGATGCAGGTCCGTCGCAAGTACGTCGACTTCATGCGCCCGCAGGTGGACAAGATCCGCCGCGCCGCGCCGAACGCAAAGATCCAGCTCATTGGCTACCCCACCATCACCGGCGGCGACCGCGTCTGCCTGTTCCACCTTGGGCCGAACATGTACGACGCGACCCCAATGCCGATGATCCGCGACTTTGAAAACCTCGCCCAGTGGATGAATGTCGACTTGGCCCGCGCCACCGGCGCCCAGTTCGTCGACCTCAAACCGGGCACCGCCAAGAACGGCATGTGCGCCCGCGACGGGGACCGCGAGTTCGCTGGTCTCATCGACTTCTACGCCGGCCCAGGCAACGCTCCGATTCACTCGACCCACCAGGGCCACCGCCACATGGGCGAAATCGTCGCGGCAAGCTAAGCGCAAAGATCGCTAGGCTCGGGGCATGACTTCTACAGACCCCCAAGCTGACGAAAACAACGAACAGAACCAGCAGACCGTCAAGGGCGTCATCGCCCGTGAGAAAGGCGCCGAGGTCGAGATCGCAGACATTGTGATCCCCGCCCCCGGCGCCCACGACGTTGTGGTGCAAGTGCAGGCCACCGGTGTCTGCCACACCGACCTGGCTTACCGCGACGGCGACATTGAAGATGCCTACCCCTTCCTTCTCGGCCACGAGACCGCGGGTGTCGTGGAAACCGTCGGTGAGGCTGTCACCCACGTCGAGCCGGGTGATTTCGTGGTCCTCAACTGGCGTGCCGTCTGCGGCGAATGCCGCGCGTGCCGCAAGGGCGACACTAAGAACTGCTTCAACACATTCAACGCGTCTAGGCCCATGACGCTTGCCGACGGCACCGAGCTCACCGCCGCCCTCGGCATCGGCTCCTTTGCCGAAAAAACCCTTGTCCACGAAAAGCAGTGCACCAAAGTGAACCCGGACGAAGATCCGGCGGCTGCAGGCCTCCTCGGATGCGGCATCATGGCCGGTCTCGGCGCAGCAGTGAACACCGGTGAGATCCAGCAGGGCGAATCCGTCGCCGTGTTCGGACTCGGTGGCGTGGGCCTGGCGGCCGTGGCGGGCGCTGCTCTGGCAGGGGCGACGACGATTGTGGCGGTGGATGTCGATCAGCGCAAATGCGACGCCGCTACCGAGCGATTCGGCGCAACGCACGCAGTCTGCACGAAGGACATGGACGAAGACGCCGTGATCGAGAAAATCCAGGAACTCACCGGCGGCTTCGGCCCCGACGTGACCATCGATGCGGTGGGCATTCAGCCAACGTGGCGCCAAGCCTTCTACTCCCGCGACCTTGCTGGCCGCATGGTCATGGTCGGCGTGCCCAACCAAACCGACCACGTAGACATCCCCGCGATCGACCTCTACTCCCGCGGCGGCTCCATCAAACCCGCCTGGTACGGCGACTGCCTGCCCGAGCGCGACTTCCCGGCATACGTCGACCTGCACCTCAACGGCCGCTTCCCGCTCGGCGAATTCGTCTCCGAGCGCATCGGACTGGACGACGTCGAGGATGCATTCACCAAGATGAAGCAGGGCGACGTGCTGCGCTCTGTGGTCGAGTTTTAAGGAGTAGCCCCCATGAAGATTGAAAACGTCGTCACCTCCGGCCTGTTCAAGCTCGACGGCGGCGAATGGGAGGTGGACAACAACGTCTGGATCGTCGGCGACGACAGTGAGGTCTACATCATCGACGCGGCCCACGACGCCGAAACCATCGCCGCCGCCGTGGGAGACCGCAAGGTCAAAGGCATCATTGCCACGCACGGCCACAACGACCACGTCGACGCGGCACCGCTGCTGAGCAAGCTTGTCGACGCCCCCGTCTACCTCCACCCCGGCGACGACATGCTCTGGTACGACGCCAACCCGGAGGAGAAATTCCTCGAGCTGGAAGACGGCACGGTGTTCTCTGTGGCGGGTACCGACATGCACGTCATGTCCACCCCCGGCCACTCTCCGGGATCCATCGTGCTCTACCTACCTGAGGCCGGCGAGCTGTTCTCCGGCGACACCCTGTTCCAGGGCGGGCCGGGCGCAACGGGACGCAGCTTCTCGTCCTTCGACACCATCATCGAGTCGCTGCAGAAGTCCGTTCTGGATCTTCCGCCGGAGACGGTGGTGCGTACCGGCCATGGCGACGCCACCACGGTGGGGGAGGAAGCCCCGCACCTCGAGGAATGGATCCGCAGGGGCTACTAGGCACCACGGTGCTCTCCGCACTGCCAGGGTCGCCGGCTAGTTCTTGTCGGCGACCTTTTTCAGTTCACCGTTGATCACGTAACGGAACTCCTGCACCGGCAGCGCCCCGCCAATGAACTCCGTGTTCACCACAAAGCCGGGCGTGCCGGTGATCCCCAATTCCTGGGCGTACTCGAGTGACTTCTCAAGCGCTTCGTCGTATTTGTCGCTCTCCGCGTCCTCGCGGAACTTCGCCAAGTCCGGCACCCCGGCCGTGCCGGCGAAACGGACGTAGTCGTCGATGGTGAAGCCTGGGTGGCCGCCGCGCTCGGCAGCCTCCGCCATGTATGCCTTCTTGTACTCGGTGAACTTGCCCTGCTCAGCGGCGGCGCGGCCCGCCTTGGCGGCTGCCACGGAATTCGGACCCTGGGTCGGCATGTCATTCCACTCGATACGGACCAGTCCAGCATCGACGTACTCGTCGATCAGCTCCTGCTCCGTCTCAGCCGCATGGCGGATGCAGTACGGGCACTCCCAGTCGGTGAACTCCGCGATGACCACCGGGGCGTCGAGAGCGCCCTGAGACATGGGATCCGCTGGGTCGCGGCGAGCCGTGTTCGCGATCTCCTCGGGGGACGTCACCGGGGAGCCCGGGCCGTGAATCGTGGCGTCGTAGTAGCCGTTGTCCTGCTTCTTCGCCGGGCTGAAGTCCGTGCCCGGCTCGACGTTCTCCGGAACTTCCTTGACTGGGGGCTCCTCGGCCTCGCCGGAACCGCCGCCCGCAGCGCCCCCGCCGCCAGCGCCATCAGTGCCGTCGGCGCCGATCTGCTCGGCAATTTGATCCACAGCATTCTGCTGGCCTTCGCGCTCACCAATGATGTAGCCGCCGACACCGGACCCCACGGCCAGCACCAACGTGAACGCCCACATCAGGGGCGGGATCTTCGTAGTGGGCTTCTCGGACTCGTCCTTACCAGAGCTCATGAAACTTCAGTCTAGACCGTCACGGGAGTTACCTGGGGGAGGGGTTTGGGAGGGGTTGGTTGGGGCGTCGATAAGCATGGGCGGCACCGCGTTCTGGAGGGCGACCGCGCGTGCGAGCCGTGCGTACCGCAGCTCCTGCTCGCGGAACCGCACCCACGTGGACATCGTGGTGAAGAAAAACGCGATGATCATGACGTACAGCATCAGGTCCGTGCCGCGGTCCACTCCGAGCCAGTTCGCCAGAATGGTCACATCGTCGGGGCGCAGAATCGCCCACACGGCCGCGACAGCCAGCAACGCGAACCCGATTTTCACCCATGCCTTCGCGAACGCCTTCTTGCGCTGGGTGAAGAAGTACACCGCGAGCACCACCGCCGCGATGAGCAGAATGAATTGGATCATGGCAGCCTCCTGGCCACAAGCCCGTCAGCAAGAATATTCACGCCGTTGACCAGCGATTGGCCCTTCGACATCGAGTATTCCGTGTACAAAATGTCCACCGGCTCCTCCGCGACGCGCCACTTGCGCTCATCCATCATCGCGACGATCTCGGACGCGTGCGACATCCCGTTCATCCGGATGTTCATCTCCGCCGCCACCTTCGCGTTGAAGGCCCGCAGCCCGTTGTGCGCGTCGCTCAACCCCAGCTTGCGGGTCCGCGGCGACAAGAACACCACCGTCTTCAACACGATGCGCTTGATCAGCGGCACCTGCGAATTCTCCTGGTCGCCCGCAAATCGCGTGCCGACGATGATATCCACCGGCTCCGACCGCAACCGGCCCACCATACGCTCCACGTCTTTGACCTGGTGCTGGCCGTCAGCGTCAAAGGTGACAAAGAAGCGCGCGCCGGGCTGGGCTCTGGCGTACTCGACCCCAGTCTGAATCGCTGCACCCTGCCCGAGATTGACCGGGTGATTCACCAAGTGCGCGCCGGCCGCGTGGATCTGCACTGCCGAATCATCGGCCGAGCCATCATTGACCGCTACGATATTGGGAAACGTCTGCAGCGCATTCGCCAAAACCTGGTTGATCACAGGGCCCTCGTTGTAACACGGCACGATCAGCCACGTGTCTGCGAACTCGTTGCGCAAAGGATTGAGGGCCATGACCGACAGACTAGTCGCGCTTACCGGCCGCGGTGGAACAGGACCGCATAAACCCTTTTCATAGTGCTCAACGGCAGTGCGCGGTAGAGGTTCCGCACCGCTAGATTGACGGCGGCGCGGGGGCGGGAGATCAGGCCGTACTCAACAAGTTTGGCCTGCAGTTCGCGTTCAGCCTTCCGCGTTTCCGCGGTCGTGCGGCGCTTCAACTGGGCGTCATTCACCCGGAAGTACGTCAGCGGCTCCGGCAGATTGTGGAGTTTCTCACCCGCCGCGATGAGGCGAGCCCAGAGGTCGTAATCCTCCATGTTGTGCATCGGCTGGTAGCCGCCGACGCTTCGGACCGCCTCGGTGCGCATGAGCACGGACGGGTGGTTCATCGGGGAGTTGATCCGAGCGTAGCGGGCGATCGCCTCGTGGGTCTCCGGCAGACGCCGGATCCCACCCGTGGTGGACGGGTCTGGGCGCTCGCCGTCGAACTCCTGCATCGCGGTTCCCAGAACTGCCACCTCCGGGTGCTCGCGCATGAACGCCAGTTGCTTCTCCAGGCGCTCCGGGAACGCGGCGTCGTCGGAGTCCAACCGTGCGACGAATTCCGTATCGATGTGCTTGAAGCCCTCTGCCAACGCGACGCCGAGTCCGCTGTTGCGCTCCAGCGCTACCGTGTCCACCGCGGCCGTCGCGGACAGCAAGTCCTCCACCTCGTGGGGCACCGGGCCGTCCTTGACCACCAGGATCCGCTCCGCCGGCCGCGTCTGGGCCGCGAGACTATCCAAGGTCAATGCGAGCTCGTCGGCGGTGGTGTTGCGGTACACCGACATCAAGACCGTGACCGCGCCGGGCTTCAGTGCATTGGGTTCGCTATAGGTCATGTTAGTTCACTCCCGAGCCGCATCGAGCAAGTACTGGCCGTAGCCCGACTTCAACATCGGCTGAGCAAGACTTTCCAGCGCGGCCGCGTCGATAAAGCCCTGGCGGTAGGCCGCGACCTCCGGCGACCCGATGACGGTGCCGGTGCGCTTCTGAATCACCTCGACATACGCGCTCGCTTCACTCATCGAGTCGATCGTGCCGGTGTCCAACCACACGTCGCCGCGGTGGAGGCGGTGCACCTTGAGCGCGCCCTTTTGCAGGTAAGCATCGTTGATGCTGGTGATTTCCAGCTCTCCGCGCTCGCTCGGCTCAATCGTCTTCGCGATTCGGACCACGTCATTGTCGTAGAAGTACAGGCCGACCACGGCGTAGTTGGACTGCGGCTGGGCAGGCTTTTCCTCAATGGCGGTCGCGGTGCCGTGCTCGTCGAAACTCACCACGCCGTAACGCTCCGGGTCGGACACTTCGTAGGCGAAGATGGCACCGCCAGCGGGGTCGAACGCGTCGCCCATCAGCCGGGCTAGTTCGGCCCCTTCAAAGATGTTGTCGCCAAGGACCAGAGCCACCGAGTCGTCCCCGATGAAGTCCTCACCGATGATGAACGCCTGCGCCAACCCGTCCGGGGAGGGTTGGACGGCGTAGTCGATCATGAGGCCCCAGGCGGAGCCGTCGCCAAGCAAACGTTCGAACGCGCCCCGGTCTTCCGGTGTGGTGACCACCAAGATCTCGCGAATACCTGCGCTGATCAGCGTGGACAGCGGGTAGTAGATCATCGGCTTGTCATAAATGGGCATGAGCTGTTTCGAGATGCCCTTCGTGATCGGGTACAACCGTGTGCCCGATCCGCCCGCGAGGATGATGCCCTTCATAGAGGTGGAGTCTAGTGCGCGCCCGCGCAACCGCACGCGCATCGCCGTGCTTATCGACGCCCACGCGTGCCAGCCCGCAGACACACCGGCAGCATTTCTGCGCTTCGGCGGCCTGCGGGTAGGGGAGAATAGGTGACGATTAAGCGACGGGGAAGAGTACCGGGTCAGGAGGGCCTCCGGGGGTGGACCCCGGTGGCGGGTGTTGCCGGTTCTGGCGGTTGCGGAGTTTATGTCCGATGCTTTCGTGGGCGTCGACGGTTTCGTTGAATCTCATCGGCCCGCCGTCTGCGGGGACTACCCCCACCCGGCCGGTTTCGGGGTCGCGGTCGACGTAACCCTTGTCACCTCTGCCATCTCTGCGGTCGTTGTTGCACATGTGGTGTTCGCGGCACAGGGCGATGAGGTTCTCGATGTCGGTCAGCCCGCCGTCGAAGAAGGACTCCATGTGGTGGATGTCCAGCTCGCTCATCGGGCGGTCGCACCCGTGCCAGGCGCACACTCCCTGCATGGCCAGCAGTGCGATGCGCTGGTGGACGCTTGCCAGGCGGGTGCGCCCCAGCGAGAGGGGGACGCCGGTGACCGAGTCGAGCTGAGCGATGAAGTCGGTGCCCGTGAAACCGAGGCGGAGCATGTCGTACGCGGTCAGGCTGATCCCGGTGTTGGTCATGAACGTGGTGGTGTGGTCGGCATTGTTCAGGTCATCGAGGGTCATGCCGACGACGACAGTGCCGATACCGCCCTGCGAGCCAGCCTTGGTTCCGGAGAACTTGGTCACGATGTGCATGAATTGGTCGAAGCGCCGCTGCGACATCGTGCGCGTGTCCTTTGGTTCCTGCTCGGAAGAGCCCGACTTGTCGCCGATTCCGCCGCGCCCAAGGTCCAGCGCCGCCTTAAGCACCGCGGCTTCGCCGGCCGGAAGATCGATGGTGACCCGGCACATGCCTGCGCTGTCGGGCTTGCCCATGATCAGTTTCCGCGCATCAAAGTCCGATTGCGGCTTGTCCGGGCTGTTCTTCCGGCCGGCAGCGTTGGCGTTGTCCACGAGCCGGCGGACAAATTTGCGCAGGTCTTCTGGGCTGCGCCTGTCAGCCTCGTCGAGAGCTTTGGCGAGAATGACTGGGCGCCCCGGAACCGCGTCGTTGCGCAGATTCATCAGCTCGCGGTTGATGATGTCTTGCTTTTCCTTCGCCGCTTTCAGCGCCGCCTCTTTCGCCCGGCGCTTCGCCTCACGCTCTTCTTCCGCTTTCCGACGAGCCTCTTCCGCAGCGGCCGCTACCGCCGCAGCTGCTTCGTCCGCGTCGGGGGAGTCAGGCTCGATGCCGGCGAAGAGGAACTCGTCGTCGGGGGTGGTGTCCTCGACTGGGGCGAAGAGGTCCTCTCCTCGGCGTAGGCGCCCCATGGCCTCTGCCTGGGATAGACCGAGAACATCGCGCAGATACGCGGCAGGCTGGTTCGCGCCGACAACCCGGCCGGCTCCGTCACGGTCACACAGGTAGGCAAACGCAGCGTCGGCATATGCCTTCTGACCTGAGAGGATCTCTTCGAGGCGCTCCATGTCAGTGCGGACAGCATCGAAGGCTAAAGCGTGGGGGTCAGCAAAGATGCGCGAAATGTCAGCCATTGCTTCCGCGATGGCATCCACGGCATCCGCCAAGGAATTTGCGCCAACTCGTTCGGTCATCTTCGCCACCCCCTGTTTGTATGTCGCTTGGTCTTTGCCACACAACTTACAACCTCACGTGGACAACCGAGCCATGAAAAGCGTACGTACGTTCGATTAAAGGGCTCAAGTTTTTCGGGAAGCTCGTGATGGCGCTGGTTAAAGGCCTAAAAAAGTTTAGGAGATCCAGGTTATCGAACAGCGAAAAGGCTCCTCAAGCGCCCTACTGATCGTTAGTGCACGCGTTCTAAAGAGCTGGCCCTACCCCAGGTACATCGCCAGGGCCGCGCGCCAGTTCGTCGGCTTGAATCCGGTCGCCTCAATCTTGTCCAGTGCCAGCGTGGACTCGGCCGGCCGGGGCGCCTCGGGCCCGAAGGCCTCTTGGTATTGTGCGGTCGTGACCGGCTGGACGGAGGAGGGGTCGCCGCCGCAGGCGATGAAGACGGCCATGGCGATCTCGTCACGGGAGGCGGTGTCGCCGCCGGAGGTGATGTTGTACACGCCGTACTCGGCGCCTGAATCAAGCAGGTGCACGATGCCTCGTGCCAAGTCTTCGGCCCACGTCGGTCGCCCGCGCTGATCACTGACCACCTGCGGGCTGGCGTCTTCGCGTGCGAGCCGCGCCATGGTCGTCATGAAGTTACCCCCGTCGCCGAACACCCAGGACGTCCGCACTAGGTAGTGCCGGGGGCAGGCGGCGGTAGCGGCCTCACCCGCGGCTTTGGAGGCGCCGTACACGGACAGCGGGCTGGGTGCCTCGTCCTCGGTATGCACCCCCACAGTCCCGTCGAAGACGTAGTCCGTGGACACGTTCACCAGTGTCAGGTCGTAGCGCGCGGCAATCTGCGCGAGCTTCGCTGGACCCAGCGCATTGACGGCCCAGGCCCCGGCTCGGCCGTCACCTTCTGCGCCGTTGACGTCGTTGAACGCCGCTGCGTTGATGATCGCGGAGTATTGTGTCCAATCCCGAGCGGACATCAACGTCGAGACATCAGAAGTCAGATCGAACTCGTCGTGGCCCACGAAATCCCCGTGGGGCAGCAACGGGCGCAACGCCCGGCCCAACTGCCCGTTCGCCCCGGTCACTAGCACGCGGCGAGGGGGGACGGGGGAGGCGTCGGCAAGCATCGGATGCTCGAGATCCTTCGCTGAAACTTCAGTGGGCTCGAGCGGCCAGTCGATCTCGCGGTAGGAGCAGAACGCGTATTGCGCGTGTGGGCTCCAGCGCGCGTTGCACAGGTAAATGTACGTCGTAGCGTCCTCGAGCGCCTGGAAGCCGTTGGCGACGCCGCGCGGCACGAACACCGCAGTGTCCGGACCGATTTCGCACCCGTACTTCGCGCCGAATGTCGGTGAACCTTCGCGCAGGTCAACCCACGCGCCGTAGACGCGCCCCGTTGCAACAGAGACGTATTTGTCCCACGGTTCCGCGTGCATGCCGCGCGTCGCCCCACGCTGCGCGTTGAAACTGACGTTGTTCTGCTCCACGCGCATCGCGGGGTCGCCGGCCCAATTTTCTTTGAACCATCCGCGGTTGTCGCCGTGAACAGTTAAGGTGCGGACTTCAAGTCCTTCGATGGGCACGCTTGTCGACGTCTCCAGCTCAGCCATACGCTCATCCTACGGCCGCAGGAAGCTATTGCCCGCGCTGTGCATACCCCTCTTCGACCGCGTCCTTCGCCTCCTGCCACCACGCTTCGTTGCTGCGGTACCACTCGATCGTGGTGGCGAGGCCTTCGCGCATGTCGGTGTAGTGGGGCTGCCAGGCGAGCTCGTCGTGAAGCTTGGTGGCGTCCATGGCGTAGCGCATGTCGTGGCCGGGCCGGTCGGCGACGTGCTCGAACTCGCCGCCCATCAGTTCGCAGATCATGGTGATGACCTCGAGGTTCGAGCGCTCGCCGCTTGCACCGATGTTGTACGTTTCACCGGCTTTGCCGCGCTCGAGAATGGCCAGGACGGCGTCATTGTGGTCGTCGACGTGGATCCAATCGCGCACCTGCTCGCCCGTGCCGTACAGCTTCGCGGGCCGCCCGGAGAGCAGATTGGTGATCTGCCGCGGAATGAACTTCTCAATGTGCTGGTAGGGGCCGTAGTTGTTGGAGCAGTTCGAAATCGTCGCGTCTATGCCGAAGGACCGCACCCACGCGCGCACGAGGTGGTCCGAGCCGGCCTTGGTCGCGGAGTACGGCGAGGACGGGTTGTACGGTGTCGACTCAGTGAACTTCGCGGGATCGTCCAACGCGAGATCGCCGAACACTTCGTCGGTGGACACGTGGTGGAACCGCGTTCCGTACTTCCGCACGGTCTCGAGCAGCGTGTATGTGCCCATAATGTTGGTCGCCACAAATGGCGACGGGTCCCGCAGAGAGTTGTCGTTGTGCGACTCCGCGGCGAAATGCACCACGACATCAGCATCGCGCACGAGCGTATCGACGACCCCAGCATCCTCCACCCTGCCCTCAACCAGAGTCACAGCCGCCTCGTCCAACCCGGCGAGATTCTCGGCGTTGCCTGCGTAGGTCAGCGCGTCGAGCACGACGATCTTCGTCTCCGGTTGGCGCTGGGCCGCCATGCGCACGAAGTTGGAGCCGATGAAGCCGGCGCCGCCAGTGACGAGCATCGTGTCCGCAGAAGATGTCATGCGTTCACTTTATCCTGGTTCCCCGACAAGCCGATGACGTGCACTAACGCGCCAGTCAGTGGGCCGAGTATCAATGCCGCGATCACCGTCGTGGCCACACCGGTGCCGCCTACGGCAGGAAGTGCGAAAAGCAGAGCGAAGGTAGCTACCGAGCCGGCCACCCAGCCGGCGACGTACCAGGTGTGCAGCTCTAGCGCGAGAACAGCCGTGCCGGTGATGATGAGCGCGCCCATGACTGCTGACGCGAACGTGAGTAGGCCCAGCGGCAAGCCTGGCACGAAGAGTTCTGGTGGGAAGAACGCCCGCAGGATCCACGGCCCGATCAGCCACGCGGCGGCAAACCCGACCACGCCTATCGCAAGGACGGCCGCGATCGGGCGGAGCAGCGAAGAGTAGATCCGTGCCCGGTTGGTGACAAAGCGCACCACAAGGGCCGACTGGAAGCGCTGTAGGGGAACCAACACCGGTGCGCGGGTGAGCAGCACTGCCTGGTTGATAGCGGCGACGGCGGCACCTGCGGCAGGGTCGAGGGAGGGGAAGGCGAATTTGACCAGCATCGGAAAGCCGGTGATCAGGGTTGCAGAGGCGCCAGTCGCCACGATCGCGGCGCCAACGCGGCGGGTGAACTCAGACCGGTCCACATCTAGGGTGACACGAATCTGGCTGCGGGCGTGCGACGACGCTGCGAGGATCAGCACCCACGTCAGAGCACCGATCACGGTGATGATCAGGAATGCCGGCAAGCCGAACCCCGCCGCCCAAGCAACACCTGCGAGCACGAGGCGGATCCCAGAATCGAAGGCGACGAGTGCCGCGTACTGGCTCCACAACTGAGTGCCGCTCAATATGCCGGACAGCACGGCCTGGAAAACGTAGCTGGACAGGCCGAATACCAACAAGCCAGTCGCCACAGACCTGTCCAAGGGCACGAGCTGACCCATCAACACAACCCCGAAGACAAGGGCGAGCACGGCGACAACAGCCGCAATGACGGCTCCTAGACGCCATGGGTTCGCTGTGCCCGCCATACCGCTGGTTCGAGCGGAGGACACGGCGCGGGTGGTTTCTTGGGTGATGCCGTCGATAAAGCCCGCGGACGCGAAGAACAAGCTCCAATACGCCTGGAAATACAGCATCTGTGTGCCGGCGTCGAGCGACCAGGACGCGACCCAGAGGACCACGAACCCGGAGAGCGCCGCGAACACCGTCGCGAATGACAGAGCCTTCATCGTGGGCTGATTCTAGCCCTCGAGCAGGTCTTGGCCCCAGTACTCGCCGTCGCGCGTCCCGCGCGGGATGGCGAAGACGGCGGAGCCGATGTGGGTGATCCACTCGTTGAGGCGGTCGGCGTCGTCGAGACGCTTCTGGATCGGGTCGAACTGCTGCAAGGGGTTCTTCTGGAAGCAGATGAACATTTGTCCCGCATTGGAGGTGCCGCGGGAGTCTGGCCCGGGCGGCATGTCGTAGTTGTAGGGGCGGCGGAAAATGCGCTCGGCGGGATCGGAGGAAAAAGCCCTGGCCATGTGGGAATTCGGGTCGATGACGGGCAAGCCGTATTCGTCGCGGGCGTCAAAGTCGGGTTCGTCGAATTCATCTTGCCCGGTCAAGGGGGCACCGGTGTCTAACGTCCGTCCCACTGCTACTTCGCGGGAGGGGCGGTCGAGGATGTCCCATTCGTCGAGAAGCATGGCAACGCGCCGCACCACCATCACGGTGCCGCCGTTCAGCCACGCGGGGCCGTCGGAAATCCAGACAATGTCGTCGAAGTCATCGGTAGGCGGGTTACCGGACCCGTCAAGTTGACCGAAGAGGTTGCGCGGCGTTTCACCCTGCTCAATCGAGCCGCGGGCGTGCAGGAACCCGTCCTGGATCCACGCGGTGTCGACGTAGTTGCGCGCCGTCTTCGTCATGAACCGTGCCGCGTGCGAGACGGTGAAGCGGTCGTCTGCGCAGATCTGCAGGCAGAGGTCGCCGCCGGACCATTCCTCGCGGAGCTCATCGCGCGAGTATGCAGGAAGGTCCCCGAGCCACTCCGGTGCATCCAGCCCGAGCTTGTCCAGGAAGCTGCGGCCAAACCCGACCGTGATGGTCAGGTTCGCGGTGGAGACCATGTTCTCCGGCTCCAGGTCCGCAAGCCCGGCGAGGCCAGAGCACATGCGCCGGGCATCATCAGTCCACAGCCGCATGAGACGCTGCGCATTCTCCACAGAGTCCTTGCCGTCCCGGAGATTGAACGCGATGAGCTTGTTGAAGGCCTGCTCGGGCGTGGCAACACCAGCCTGGTGCTCCCCGTCGAAATCAACGCGCGAGTCAGCGAGATACGCGTCCGCTTCTTCGCCCATGCCTTGCCCGGGCCACGCGTCCTGCGGCTTATCGACGCCTCCTTCCCCGCCCCCTTCATTCGCGCACGCTGAAGCCCCAGCAGCTACCACTCCAGCAGCCCCGGCAACTCCTGCGCCGTGCAGGAACTGGCGGCGGGACGGTTGGTGCGCTCTGGGGCGGGGGTTGTCGGTCATGGTTCCTTACTCGTGATCGTCGTGGCCCTCGTGGCCACCGTAGTTCTCCTCGCCGGAGGGCTGTTCTCGCACCGGGATCTCGATGGAAAGGGTGGTGTCGGCGTCGTTGGTGATCTCGACCTCCAGCGTCTCACCGGCGGGGATGGCCTCGGCGTAGTTCATGATCATCAGGTGGTCGCCGCCGGGGACCAGCTCGTAGGTCTCACCCGGAGCGACGGTGAAGCCGCCTGGCTTTTCCTGCATGACGCCGTCCACGACTTCGTGGAGCTCGGTCGATGCGCCTTCGAGCGAGGGGACAGCGAAGGACTTGACGGAGATGTCCTGATCGGAGGTGTTTTTCAGAGTGCCGAAGCAGGCCGTCATGTCGGAGTGCTTCTTGTCCAAGTCAGTCGCGCTCTCCATGGCGGCGTCGTCGTCGGCGGCAGGCTTGGCGCGGCAGTAGCCGTCGACAAGCTCGATGGTTGCCTCAGAGGAAGCCTCGGACGCAACATCCGACGGAGCGCCCGACGCAGCATCCGGGGTGGCTTCTGATGTTGCGTCTGGTGTGCCTGCAGTCTCCGTGTTGTCGCCGCACCCGGCCAGCCCGAGGGCGCCAGCGCACAGGACGGCGGCGAGAGTCAGTGGTTTCTTCATGATGCTGTCCTTTCCATTGAACATCAGTCGGAAGTTTGATCTGAAGAGTTCCCGATCTGATTCTCCAGCCAGGTATAGATGAGCGATTCAACCCGTGCGACCTGCTCGTTGTCGGCGGCACCGGCGTGACCGCCGGCGGTGTTCTCGAAGTAATCCACGGGCTGACCGGCCTTTGCCAAGGCGAGCGCGAAGGTTCGGGCGTGCGCGGGGTGCACACGGTCATCACGGGTGGAGGTGGTCACCAGCGCTGGGGGATAGGTAGGGGAGTCGGTCACGTTGTGCAGGGGCGACCAGCTCTCTAGCGCGGCGCGTTCCTCCGGTATGTCCGGGTCGCCGTACTCGGCCATCCAGGACGCTCCTGCTGACAGAGTGTGGTAGCGCAGCATGTCGGTCAGTGGCACCTGGATCACGGCCGCGCCGAACAGGCCCGGGTACTGCACCAGCGCGCCGGATGTGAGCAGTCCGCCGTTGGAGCCGCCACGGATGGCCAGCTGCTCCGGCGTGGAATAACCGCGGGCGACTACGTCTTCGAGCACTGCCCGGTGGTCCTCCCACACCTTGTGCCGGTTGGTCTTGACCACCTGCGAGTGCCATTCGGGGCCGAACTCGCCGCCGCCACGCAAATTGGGTTGGACGAAGTAGTAGCCCTTCTCCATCCAGGAGATTCCGCGCACAGCGGAGTACCCCGGGGTGAGTGACACCTCGAAGCCGCCGTATCCGCCGACCAAGCACGGCCGCTGACCCTGCGAAAAGTCGCCGGTGATGAAGTATGGCACCTTCGTCCCGTCCGCTGAGGCGGCCCAGTGTTGGCGGGTTTCCAGGCCGGACTCGTCGAAAAGCGCGGGTGCCTGGCGCACCACCGCGCCGTCACGCAGCAGCGTGGAGGGGGTGGTGAAAGACGACACGTTGATCCAGGTTTCATCGCCGTCGAGCGGGCTCGTGCCCACCACCGACGCTGTCGCGGCTTCCGGGAGTTCGACTTCGGAACGGCTCCAGGTGCCCAGCTCGAAGCGGAAGATGCGCGTGACCACGTTGTCCAGCACCGTCACCAGCAGGGTGGTGGCGGTGACGGAGAGGTCTTCGATGGGGAAGTCGTCGATAAGCACGCGCTTTTCGGTGAGATCCAACGATGCCACTGCGAGAGCACCCGCCGGGATGCCGTCGAACGTCGTGCGCGGCAGCAGGAACAGCCACTGTTTGTGCGGCACGACGATGCAGTCCTCGGGGACATCCACGAGCTCGCCGTCGATGTACGTGCGCGAGGTGTAGAAGTCCAGCGCGCGCTCGAAAATCACGCGCTCAAAGCCGGGGGTATGGTCGACGTGCGCTCCTACTGCGACATCGCTGCGCTCGCCGCGGAAAACCACCGGCGCGTCCTGGATCGCGGTTCCGCGCTCCCACTTCCGCACCTCGACCGGGTATCCGGACTCCGTGACCGAGTCTTTGCCTATGTCAGTGCCCACGAGCAGCGTGTCGCGGTCGATCCAGCTGACGTCGGTCTTGGCTTCGGGGAGCTCGAAGTCGTCGATGAATGCTCGATCGTCGACGTGATATTCACGCACCGTCACCGCGTCCGCGCCGCCGCGGGAAAGCTTGATCAGCGCGCGGTCGTTCGCGATGGGCCTGACCACGGCACCTTTCCACACCCAGTCTTCTCCTTCATCGCGCGCTAGCTTATCGACGTCTACCACCACTTCCCACTCACCAGTTCCCCGCAGGTAAGCGTCAGTGGTTGTGCGGCGCCAGATCCCGCGCGGGTGCTCACGGTCGCGCCAGAAGTTGTAGAGGTAATCCCCGCGCCGCGTGACGTACGGGATCTTCTCGTCAGTGTCCAAGGCGTCCCGGATGCGGCCCGCCAGCTCCTCGTCCTGGTTCTGCTGCTCCGTGTGGGCGGACCAAGCGGAGGCCCATGCGAGGGCTTTGTCGCCTGTGATCTCGTCGAGTTCAGCTGGGGCGATAGACAGATCGGGGGCGTTAGAGGTCATACAGACAACCCTAACGCCCCCGTGGGCACGCGCCGAATGGCGGGCTACATGCCGAATGCCGGCTTAATGGTCTTGTACCAGGAGTTCTCCAGGTCCTTGCGCCAGTCAGGCCAGGAGTGGGTGCCCACGTTGCGGAACTCGTAGTGGGCCGGAATGTTCAGGCTGTTCAGCTTCGCCTTCAGGTCGTGGTTGCAGGTGTTGATAGCGCCCTCGATCACGCCACCTTCAACCTGGAGCACCATTGCGCTAGCAGATGCCTCCGGGACCGAGGCACCTTTACCCACCAGGGTGGACACCATATCGTTCTCGGATGCCAGGCCCGTGGCGGTGGAGACGTACAGGTTGGTGCCGCGCAGCTTGTCGGCGTTCACCAGTGCGTCGTTGGCGCGGTTGTACGGGCCGCCCATCGGGCCCCACATCTGCTCCGGGGTGACCGTCTGGTAGTTCGCAGCTGAGCCAGCACCGCGGTTGACGGTCAGGCGGGCGAAGTTATACCCAGCCGGGCTGGAGGTGGCAGCACAACCGGAGAAGGATGCAGCGGCATCGTAGAAACCGGGCACCTTCGTCGGCAGGACCAGCGCGGAGGTGCCAGACATGGAGAAGCCGACGACCGCGCGGCGGCTGTCAGCGCCCAGACGATTCTCGATCGGTCCCGGCAGCTCCTTCGTCAGGAACGTCTCCCACTTCTGCGGGCCACGGAAGTACTTGGCATTCGGGGTGTTCAGCCAGTCGGTGTAGTAGGAGAACGCGCCCTCCATCGGGATGACCACGTTGACGCCCTTGTCGGCGTAGAACTTCTGGGTCTCGGCGTAGGTCAACCAGTCGTTGTTCTGCTCCGCACCGCCAGCACCGTTGAGCAGGTAGACCGTCGGGGCGTTCTTCACCGGCTGGCCCTGCGCGTTGCGCGCCGGGATGACAGCAACTGGGATGTCACGGCCCATGGACGGGGAGTGCACCCAGAAAGCCCAAACCTTGTTGTGGTCGACCTCGTGGACCCACTTTGCGGTCTCGCCGGTGTTGATCGCCTTCGGGGCCGGGTTGGCGTCCCAGTTCTTCACCACGCCTACCGGAGCTTGGCCGGCTGCTTGAGCTGCCGAAACCGGAGCTGCTTGGGCAATGGCCGGGGCGGCACCGAGCGCAATCGAGGTTGCGGCCGCAACTGCGAGGGCTGAGCGGAGGAACTTCATGGGTGTTTCCTTACTAATGGTCCGTTAGCTTCAACCTTGTTATTCGCTTGAAGCGTCATGGTTGTTACCGGGGGATACAATCAAACCGCACTTGACTCTAACCGTGGATAGGCAGTACCACAAGTGGGAAGATGTTACTATTGTGATTCAAGCTAAGCATGTTGAAGTGCTTTTCGACGTAACAACCCCACCCCAACCCCCGACTATCTTCCTAGAGTCACCCGCAATAGCCCCAACTGAAAGGACGCGAACCATGAACGCACTCAACCCGATCGAACAGGCACAGCTGGCAATCAACCAGTTCCTCGGCGGCCTGATCCACGAGGCATCCTCCACCTCTTCCCAGATCGCTCTGAGCCTGGGCATGTTCTAACGGCGTTCGGGCAAGAAGCGTCGTTAAGCAGATGCAAAAAGGGGAGATACCGACGTGGTATCTCCCCTTGTGTCGTGTGTGGCTCTGGTAGGAGCCGGCGGCGGGGTCGTTCTAGCTAGACCCGTTCGCGTTCCAGGAGTTCGATTCCGGCAGAGACTCGTCCGGCTTGAATCCTTCTCCGATCAGTGTCGGGCCGATGACGGTGTTCCAGGAGCGACGCATGTCATCCTCCCACACAGGCCAAGAGTGGGTGCCAGCATTCTTGAATTCGTAGTGGGCTTCGATTCCCAGTCCGTTCAGCTTCGCCCGAAGGTCGTGGGTGCACGCGTTGGTCGCACCTTCGATCACGCCACCCTCAACGACTGTGGTTGCGGAACCGGAAAGCGCGTCAGCAGACTTCTGGCCGCGGACCTCGGTGCGGTAGCCGAACATGTCTTCGTTCGCTCCAAGACCGGACGCGTTGGAGATGTATAGCTTGGAGCCTTCGAGCTTGTCGGCATTGACAAGCGCGTCGTTGTAGCGGTTGTAGGGGCTGCCCATCGGACCCCACGCGTGCGCCGGGGTAATGCGGCCCCCGTTCGACGCCGCACGGTTCACAGTCAGGCCAGCGAACGCCCAAGGAATTGGAGTTGAGGTCGCCGCACAACCGGAGAAGGATCCCACAGCGCCGAACTCGCCTGGGTAGTGCTCCGCGAGCAAGAGGGAAGAGGTGGCTGACATGGACATGCCCACCACAGCGCGCTTGCCGTTAGCCTCCAAGTGGTCCTCCACGGCAGGGCGCAATTCGCGGCCCAGGAACGTCGTCCACTTCTGCAGGCCTTTGAAGTAGGAGGAGTTCTGCTTCAGGTATTCACCGTCTTCAAGCCAGTCGACGTAGTAGGAGAAGGCGCCCTCCATCGGGATGACCACGTTCACCCCCTTGTTCTCAAAGAAGATGTCAGCGTCGCCAGAGGTAATCCAGTCGGCATTCTGCTCCGCGCCGCCGGCTCCGTTCAACATGTAGAGCGTCGGGGCACCCGTGATGGGGTTACCGTTCTCGTCTCGGGCCGGGATGATGGCCACAGGGATATCGCGCCTCATCGACTCGGAGTAAACGTTCCAGGCCTCGACGATCGGTTTCGCGCCCTTGACCCATTCCTTCTCGTTGCGCTTTTGCTTGGTGGTCTTGAACCACCACTGATCATCCTTGCCTCCGCCGGACACCTTCTTCGGGGCCTCCGTCAGCTCAGTCATCTTTGCCAAGACGGGTGTCTGGTCGGCGTGGTTAGGGGTCGTCTCGGACTCCCGTTTCACGTCATCGTCAACCTGGTCAGCACCGGCTCCGGGCTTGGGAAGCTCAGCTGCCGGGTCCAGCTCTGTCCCGCCCTCAGCGGCGTCTTCCTTTGCTGCAGGTTTCTCGGCTTCTGCACCGGAGTCGGCTGCTGCTTTCGGGTCGGGTTCGGGGGCGGGGTGCTGCGTACCGTCGTCAAGCGGCGTGACAGCGAGCGGCTCGTCGGCGGGTGTCGAGTGGACCAAAGACAGCGAGCTAGCGGCGATAACGAGCGCGGCAGCCGAAGCGAGGGCGGGGCGGGAGAGCTTCATGAATGTTAATCATGCCAAACTGGCAGGGAACTTTGAAGTGGGAAGCGAAATAGGCCCGTCAAAGCACGTGCAAGCAGGATCTGGCGAACGAACGTATCCTAGGAGACGTGGCTAAAGAACATTATGACGTTGTAGTAATCGGCGCGGGCCCTGGCGGCTACGTCGCCGCTATCCGTGCGGCTCAGCTTGGACAGAAAGTTGCAGTCGTAGAGAAGCAGTACTGGGGCGGTGTCTGCCTTAACGTGGGCTGCATCCCGTCGAAGTCTCTGATCAAGAACGCTGAAGTGGCGCACATCTTCAACCACGAGGCGAAGACCTTCGGCATCAAGGGTGACGTTTCCTTCGAGTACGGCGATGCGCACCAGCGCTCCCGCAAGGTCTCCGAGAAGATCGTCGGCGGTGTCCACTACCTGATGAAGAAGAACAAGATCACCGAGATCAACGGTGTCGGTTCCTTCAAGGACGCCAAGACCATTGAGATCACCGAGGGCGATGACCAGGGCAAGGAAATCTCCTTCGATAACTGCATCATCGCTACCGGTTCCATTGTGAAGACGCTGCCGGGCATCGAGCTGTCTGACAATGTCGTCTCCTACGAGGAGCAGATCCTCAACCCGGAGGCTCCCAAGAAGATGGTCATCGTCGGCGCTGGCGCGATCGGCATGGAGTTCGCCTACGTGCTGTCCAACTACGGCGTGGACGTCACCGTCGTCGAGTTCATGGACCGCGTTCTACCGAACGAGGACAAGGACGTGTCCAAGGAGATCGCCAAGGCGTACAAGAAGCTCGGTGTGAAGCTGCTGACCGGCCACGCCACCACCGAGGTGCGTGACAACGGCGATTCGGTCGAGGTGGACATCAAGAAGAAGGACTCCGACGATGTGGAGACCCTCACCGTCGACCGCGTCATGGTGGCCGTCGGCTTCCAGCCGCGTGTCGAGGGCTTCGGCCTGGACAACACCGGTGTCAAGCTCACTGAGCGTGGCGCGATCGAGGTCGACGAGCGTATGCGCACCAACGTCGAGGGCATCTACGCCATTGGCGACGTGACCGCGAAGCTGCAGCTCGCCCACGTTGCTGAGGCTCAGGGCATCGTGGCCGCAGAGACCATCGCTGGCGCTGAGACCATGGAGCTCGGCGACTACCAGATGATGCCGCGCGCAACCTTCTGCAACCCGCAGGTCGCGTCCATGGGCTACACCGAGGAGCAGGCGAAGGAGAAGTTCGCCGACAAGGACATCAAGGTAGCTACCTTCCCGTTCTCCGCGAACGGTAAGGCTCTCGGCCTGGCTGAGTCCCAGGGCTTCGGCAAGCTCGTCGTCGACGGCGAGTACGGCGAGATCCTCGGCTGCCACCTGGTGGGCGCCAACGTGTCCGAGCTGCTGCCGGAGATCAACCTGGCTCAGCGCTTCGACCTCACCGCCGGTGAGATCGCGCGCAACGTCCACATTCACCCGACGCTGTCCGAGGTTCTCAAGGAGATCGCTCACGGTGTCGAGGGCCACATGATCAACCTCTAAATCATGTCGCTTCAAGCGCCCCGGTTCTTCGCCGGGGCGCTTTTCGACGTTTAAACCCACCCCACCCCATCACCTCATCCCTTGAGGGCTACCGCAGCAGGCTCGATTGGGGAAGCGCAGATGCGCGGTTCGTAGTATTCGTCTGTACAGTAACTGTGACAACACGCTTCGACGAGCGAAAGTGACATCGTTCTCGAGATTAAACGGTGCCTGCTGAAAGGCTAAGGAGGCAGTCATGTCCAACAGCTACAATCCGAACAACCCATACGGTTCACAGCAACCGGATTGGACATCGGGTGGTGCGGACAGTTCCGGTGGATCGACCCGCTACACCGGTGGTTACGGCGCGGGCCAATATGGCGCTGGTGCTGGTCAGGAGTACGGCGCGGGACAGTACGGCGCCGGGCAGTACGGTGCAGGTGCCGGGCAATATGGAACCGGCCAGTACGGTGCGGGCCAGTACGGTACGGGCGCCGGGCAGCAGTACGGTGCGGGCCAGTCCGGTACGGGGGCCGGGCAGCAGTACGGTGCGGGCCAGTCCGGTGCTGGGGCTGCGGCACCGTATGAGCAGAACCAAACCCAGTCCCTTTTTCAGAACCAGGGCCAGGGCCAGTACGGCTTTGATCAGCCCCAGTACGGCCCGCCGCAGCAGCCCGGGGGATCGAAGCTGAACATTCTGGGCATTATTTCGATTGCTCTCGCGGTCCTGGGCACGATCATGTCTTTCTTCCCGGCGACACTGGTGTTCGGGTGGCTTCTGCTTCCCATCGCGCTCGTGGTCGGCATCATTGGCTTGGTCATGAAAGAGATGTCGAAGGGTCCGGCCATCGCCGGTGTGATTACTGCGGTTGTCGGCGGGCTCATCGCGCTGACCGTGTTCTTTGTGGCTGCGAGCTCCACGAGCGACAGCGCTGCCGAGGATGCCGGCGACGCTGCGCCAGCTGACGGCGCCTCCGCAGGAGGGGCAGCCGATAACGGTAAAGACAAGGGCAAGAGTAAGGCCAAGGGTTCTGATGCAGGCAAGAGCCGCGAGAACCCGCTGCCGCTGGGTAGCACCATCACTCAGGGGGACTGGGAAGTCACGATCAACTCGGTCAACTTGGACGCGACCGATGAGATCATGGAGGAGAACCCGTTCAGCGACGAGCCGAAAGACGGGATGGTGCACATCTTGGTCAACATGACGGCGAAGTACATTGGTGACGATCCCCAGGGTGAGAGCCCGCTTATCTTTGTGTCGTACGTGTCGCCGGAGGGTAAGACTTATGAGTCTCACGAGGTCACGCTCGTGGAGCCGGGCATGTTCGATCTTTCCACCACCCTCTACAACGGGGCGGACACGTCGGGCAACATCGGTGTGTCCATTCCGATTGAGGGGAAGGAAGAGGGCACGATCGTCGTCGAGGCTGACTTGTACTCCGGCGAGAAGGTCTTCTACGCGGTGAAGTAAGTGCGCATAAGAAAAGTGCCCGGGGGGTTAAGTAGCAGAATGTGTGTCTGATTTTCAGTGTATCTGCTGATCAGGCTGTGTAAATCGGGCTTGAATAAGGT
>NZ_JAGPZA010000024.1:0-29371 GCF_024454095.1 Corynebacterium sp. CCUG 69979
GCCAGGACACACCGCGGCAGATCAGGTGAACGACAACGCCGAATGCTGGATTGGTGGCTCTACCTGAAAACGGAACTGCCTGACGATCCCGTACGAATCGCCAGGCAGTCCAACTGGGGCCAGGACCAACTCGCCAAAGTAACAACCCTGACCCACAACGAGAACCAAGCCGACCACCAAACAGGACGACCAGCCCTCTACGACAACGCTATCGACACCAACTACAACCACTCAATCGGCATCCAAAAAGGCCAGATCTAACCCCCACGACACGCCGAGCCAGACACACATTTTGTCGTTTAACCCATGAAGAAGGCCCCTACCAGCGTTTCCACTGGTAGGGGCCTTATCTTAGTAGCGGGGGCTGGATTCGAACCAACGACCTCTGGGTTATGAGCCCAGCGAGCTACCGAGCTGCTCCACCCCGCGTCGAGTGAGTTATGAACTTCACCTGCTGCCGTATCGGCAACGGGTGTTAACTATACGCAGACTTGTCCTGAACAACAAATCCCCTGGCCACACGTGAAAGTGGGCCAGGGGCTCGTGGGGGTGTTCACCGCCCGTTCGCCGGGGGTTCGCCAGCTATTCAGGTTGAGACTGCGTGAACGATTTAGCGCACCGACCCATAAGTCCAAGACAATAACTGCCGGTCAGGAGCTTATGGCGCGACCGTTATGGGGCTGGAACCCTCAAATCGTTCACCGCTAATGGGTCAGGTACGGCCGTCGGGCCGCACCCGACTACTGCCCCTTCTGGTAGTCCTCAACGGCGCGGTCGAGCTCGTCCAGGGCTCGGCCGTATTCCTCGAAGGAACCGTCACGGGCGTCCTCGAGGCCGCGCAAGGCCTCGTCGATAGCCGTCAGGGCTTCCTCTTGGTTGGCGGGCGGGGTGGCTGTGTCGCCGTCGCCCTCGCTTTCCTCGGTCTCCGCGTCGGTGTTGTCCGGGTCCGTCGCCGTGGCCTGGTCCTCGGCGTCGGAAGTAGTCGAGTCATCGGAGTCCACGATGGAGATGTCTTGGGCCTCCTTCGCGTCAATGCCCACCTGGCTGAGCGCCTGGGAGATCGTCGGGGCGTAACCGACACGGCCCTTGTAGAACACCAGCACACGCAGCAGCTTCGGGAACGCGGACTCCTGGTCCTTGCGCTGCGAGTAAATCGGCTCGACATAAAGGATCTCGCCGTTAGCAACCGGCAGGGTGAGCAAATTACCATTCTTCAGCGTGTTGGAGCCCTCCCACAGGGTGCGGTCGCGGGCGACCTGGTCAGAGGACATCAGCGCGTCCTGAGCCTGCTTCGGACCCTGCGTCTGCGTATTGGTCGGCAGAACGCGGACGGTGATCTGGCCGTAGTTGTCCGGGTCGGAGGTGACCGACATGTGCGCGGCGAGGAACTCACGGCTCAGACCGCGGTACGGGGTGATCAGCTGGAAGGTCGGGTCACCCGTTTCTGGGTCGGCGGCCACAACGTAGTACGGCGGCTGGTTGAGCTCCTGGCGGCCTTCCGGCGCGGTCGGATCGTTCGGGACGGACCAGAAGGCGTCGTTGTTGAAGAACACGCCCGGGTCAGACACGTGGTAGCGGGCCAGCAGCTCGCGCTGGACCTTGAACAGGTCTTCCGGGTAGCGCAGGTGGTCGCGCAGCGAATCGGAAATCTCCGAAGCGGGCTTCACCGTGTCCGGAAAAGCACCCATCCACGCCTTGAGGACGGGGTCCTCTTCGTCGAAGGCGTAGAGGTCGACCGAACCGTCGTAGGCGTCGACTGTCGCCTTGACGGAGTTGCGGATGTAACCGACCTCGTTGTTGACCAATCGCTGGTTGGTGCCCTCCGGGTTGAGCGCGTCCTGCGTGGTGTTCTGCAGGGATTCACGGGTGGAGTACGGCAGGGCAGACAGCGTGGTGTAGCCGTCGACGATCCACTTGATGCGACCGTCGATAACAGCGGGGTACGTGGTGCTGTCGGTGGTCAGCCACGGTGCGACCTTCTCCACGCGCTGGCGCGGGTCACGGTCGTACAAGATCTTGGACTCGCTGCCGACACGGTCCGACAGGATGAGGTTGAGTTCCTGGTACTTCACCGCGTACGCGAGGCGGTCGACCCAGTTGCCGATGCTCACGCCGCCTTCACCGTCATAGGTGAACGAGGAAGAGTCGGTGTCGTACTCGAGCGGGCCCTGGCCGACATCGCCGACGATGGCGTAGTCGAGGCCATCTTCAGCGGACGCAATGACTGGGCCGTAGTAGACGCGCGGCTGGTCCACACGGATACCCAGCTCTTCGGCGTCTTCCTTTTCTTCCGCGTTGGCGTTGGCTTGCAGGTCCGACACCGTGAACACCGGCAGGCCACCGCGGGTGGAGCCGGCGTCCTGGGCAGCTTCGTCGACAATGTTGGCCTGTGCAGCCACAAAGCCGTTTCCGTGCGTGTACACCGTGTGGCGGTTGAGCCAGTCTTGCTGGTTCTCACGCAGAGCATTCGGGTCCAGCTCGCGAGCCGCGACGACATAGTCGCGCAGCTCCCCGTCGACTGTGTAGCGGTCCATGGCCAGCTGGTCGGGGAAGCCGTAGAAGTTGCGCAGCTGCTGATTCTGCGTGAACGTCGGCGACAGGATCTCCGGGTCGAGCAGACGGATGTTGGAGATAGTCGCGGAGTCGCGGCCCACTTCCCCGTCGTTCGTGCTTTCGGAACCCCAGTTGCTTTCGTAGGTCACTGTGGCGTCGGTAAGCCCGTACGCCTCACGCGTGGCTTCAATGTTGCGCTGAATGTACTCGGACTCGCGCGCCTGGCGGTTGGGTTTGACGGAGAACTGCTCAACCATCGCGGGCCATGCCTGGCCGATAATGAGCGAGGAGAACAGCATCAGCACAGTCGCCAGCACGGGGATGCGGAAATCGCGGAAGATGATCGACACAAAGAATGCCGCCGCTACCAGCACCGCGATGACTACCAGGATGATGCGCGCCGGCAGCTGAGCGTTGATATCGGTGTAGGAGGCACCGGTGAAGATGTCATTGCTGTCGTAGAGCAGCGTGTAGCGCTCCAGCCAGTAGTCGAGCGCCTTGACCAGCATCCACAGACCGGCAGTGACCGCGAGCTGGACGCGCGCAGGCTTGGAAATGTGGCCCTTCGTCCCGCTGACTTGGTTGGCCACCCGGATGCTGCCCAGCAAGTAGTGGGTCACCAAAGCGACAAGGAAAGCAACGATCAGCAGCATCGACAGCACGCTGACCAGCGTGGACAGCGCCGGCAGCGCGAAGGCGTAGAAGCCTAAGTCACGGCCGAATTGCGGGTCCTGGGAGCCGAAGGAAGAGGAGTTGATCCACAGCAGGAATGTCCGCCAGGAACCCTGCCCGATCATGCCGCTGATGAGCCCCACCACGATGGGCAGCCACACCAGCATGGAGCGCACGCTGGACTGGATGGAGGACTGGTATGCCGCCATCGGCGAATTCGGGTCGGCGAAGACGGAGACCCGTTCGCGGGTGCGCCACGCGATGAAGGCTGCGGCCCACGTGATCGCGCCGCCGAGCAGACCGAAGATCACGAACAGTGCCACACGGGCGAGGATGACGTTGGTGAACACCCCGCGGTACCCCACCTCACCGAACCAGCGGAACTCTGTGTAGAGGCCCACAAGTAGGGGGACGAGGAACAGAATCAGCGCAATGATTCCGAAGGTCACCAGTAGTTTATTCGTGGATTTCCCCGACTCCGGGCGGGGGCGGTTCAGGCGCGTGGCCAAATCCAGCTCCTTATAACGGCTTAGAACGATGAACTATTAAGCTTTAACACTAAAGTGCCTAACGCCTAAAAGACCAGAAGGGTTCCTCAGTTGCGCCAGCAAGCTCTCAACAAGGCCATGATGGAGGCCGTCGAGTTCGTCCACGCGGAAGGCTGGGACGCGCCGCCCACGCTGTTCGCCCTGGTGCCGACGGAGTTGGTCGTGGACCAGCTCGCCGCACTCGACGAGGAGGCGGATTCCCCGTTGACCTTGGTGGTTCAGGAGCTCCCGGAGCACATCCTGCCTGGTTCAGACGAGTTAGGCGACTATATCGCGCGCCTGGCATGGCCAGCAGAGGTCGAGGGCGTCATCCTGGCGCAGGAGATCGTCTTCATGGACACCAGCGGCACTGCCGAAGCGTCCCCGGCCCGGTTGTTCTCCGGCGTGCTGCGGGACGAAGATATTGAGCAGACCTTGCTGCAGATCCGCCCGACCGAAGAGGAGCTGGAAGCGGCTGGCCCGTTCGCAGAAGACGATATCCAACTGCGCGGCGGACCCAACGTCGCACCCGCAGTCATCGGCGCATTGCGGTACAGCTTGGAGAACGATCCGCAGGAAGACGATCTACACTAAGGGGGTCTACTTTAAAGGAGTTACCCCCGTGCCGTCTTCGTCCCTGCCCCGCCATCGCCGTGCGCCTGTCGCGCTCGCGGCGATGAGCTTGGTTGTCACGCTCGCCGCCTGCTCTGACAAAGAGAGCAAAGAGCCTTTGCCGGCACCTGCGCCGGAATCCACCTCCGCTGAGACTGTGGCCGACGAATCCACGGCTGAGGAATCCACGGCGGAAACCAGCAAGCAGAACGGGTGGCGCCGCCGCAGCGACGATTCAGAACTCGTGGCTCAAGTCGCGGAGCAATTCGCGGCGCTTGCGCCCGCAGAGCTTTTCGACGCACTAGATACCTGCTCGGAAACCAGCCTGAAAGGCTCCATCGAATGCACCGGCGCTGATGTGGGAAAGATCCAGTTCTTCGAGTCCGAGTCCATGGCCGCAGACACAAAGGATCTGCTGACTGGGCTGAGGAGCTCCCGCATCGTTGAAGAGTCCGAGGACGGCAACAAGATCGTCGGCTGGTCGATGCTGGGCCGGACCGCCGTCCTCACCGTGGTGGACTCCGACAAGGGCCAGCTGCTGCAGCAGATGGTCGACAGCGGAGATGTTGACCCTGAGCAGCGCATTTACGAGCTGGGGCTAGCTGAAGACGACGGCAGCGGAGTGAAGACCCCTGCGCTCGCCACGGATGAAGAAGAGCAGGAAGGCGAGCAAGAAGAGCAAGACGCGAAGCAGCTCACCAACGAGCAGTAGCGCGCTAGTCCGCCGCGCAGGTTTTGACGGGGGATCCTTCGGAGAAGGCGGACATGGCGGCTACTGCGTCGTCAAGCGTGGCGACGCTCGCGACAACCATATCCCCCGCATCGACCTTGCTTGCTTCCTTGCAGTTGTTCTCGGGCGCGAGGAAGAGTTCTGCGCCGCCGTCGCGTGCGCCTTCGATCTTGTGCGTGATGCCGCCGATCGGACCGACGGAGCCATCTTCGGAGATGGTGCCGGTGCCCGCGACGTGCTTGCCGCCGTTGAGTTCGCCGGGCGAGAGCTTATCGATGACCGCGAGCGAGAAGATCATTCCTGCGCTCGGGCCTCCCACGTCGTTGAAGTTGTAGTTCACCGCAACATCGCCAGTGGGCTCCGAGGACATGGTCACACCCAGCAGCGGGACGGACTCATCCTGGGGGTTGGTGCCGAGGGTGATGGTGGCCTCCCCCGGCTCACCGTCGCGCTCGTAAGAAATAGTGAGCTCGTCTCCGGGATTCTTTGACCGGACGAGGTCCTGGACCTCCTGCGGGGCGGAAACATCGGTGCCATCGACAGCTGTGATGATGTCTTCGGGCTTGAGTGCGTCGGCCGCAGCGCCGTCTTCGAGGACGTCGTGAATGAGGACGCGGGTCGGCTCCCCCAGGTAGCGCATTGCCGCGACCGTGGCGGCAGCTTCGGAGGCGACGAACGTGGCCTCATTGTGCTTGCGCATCTCCTCGTCCGACATATTTGCCGGCATGATCTGGTTGATCGGTACGAGCGTGTCATCGGAGATCAGCCAGCGGCTCAGTGCTTGCCCCACGGTCATGTTGGTGCGCACAGACACTGTCGTCATGTCCAGGTTGCCTGCGGTCGGATCGACATCCACCCCCTCAATTTCGATGACGGGAGTGCCATCGACTTCTTCCAGGGTGTTGAACGTCGGCCCCGGCCCCTGCGCCGCGAACGGCACTGTGAACCGGATATCGGTCCCCGGAATGCCCCCGGCCACGAACAACGCCGCCGCCACCGCAAGGGGAATACCGCCCCACACCACCGCAGCACGGCGGCGTTTCACGGAAGGAGCGGGTTGGTCCGCAGTAGCAGGCAAAGTCACGGCAGTAAAGCCTACAACAGCCCGTTCAAAAGACCGTGTTCGCTTAGAGCGTTGCCTGCTCAGCCCGTTTTTCATTGTAGGGCGTGTTTCACCGCCGGTAGGCTGGCCACCATGGTTAATGGATTCGGGTTCTCTTTCCCTAACGACGACCGCGATGATCGCGACGACCGGGACGGCCAGGACGGAAACGGCCGCAACGACGGCAACGGCCGCGACGATCAGGGCCGCCAGGACAACCCGTTCGGCCAGTTCGGGTTCGGCATTGGCGGCACCCAAGGCTTTAGCGGCGGCTTCGGCAACCTCGGCGAGGTCCTGGGCCAGTTCAGCGAGATGCTCTCCGGCTTGGGCGAGCAGGCCAATAAGGCCGGCCAAGAGCGCCCCAAGCAGGACGCGGTCAACTACGACGTGGCGCTGCGCGCTGCCCGCCAGGTGGTCAAGAACCCGCGTGGTGCGACTGCAGGCGACACGAACGCCGTTACGGAGTCGACGAGGCTTGCGAACCTGTGGATTGATGACGCAACGGCGCTCCCCGATTCCGGCTCCCGCCCCGAGGCATGGAGCGCGGACGACTGGCTGACCAACACCCTCCCCACCTGGAAGCGCATGGTCAGTCCAGTCGCGGAGCACATGGCCCGCGCCCAGCTCGACGCGATGCCGGAAGAAGCACGCGAGATCTTCGGCCCCATCACGCAGATGCTCGGCCACTTCAACTCGATGAACTTCGGCGCCAAGCTCGGCCAGGCACTCGGTGACTTAGCCAACCAGGCGCTGACCGGCAATGACTTCGGCCTTCCGGTCGCGCCGAAGGGTGTCATCGGCATCGTGCCGAAGAACATTGAGCCGATTTCGGAGCAGCTGTCTGTGCCGGGGCAAGAGGTGCTCGTCTACATCTCGGCGCGCGAGGCCGCTCGCCAGCGCCTGTTCACCCACGTGCCGTGGCTCGTCGAGCGCATCGTGTCGTCGGTTGAGGAATACTCCGTCGGCCTGGAGCTGGACACTTCCCACATTGAGGAGAAGATCCGGGATCTCAACCTTGAGTCGGGCGACCCAGCGAAGATCCAGGAGGCGATGCAGGAGATGCAGGGCATGGACATGTCCCCGCGCGTCACTTCGCGCAACGCTGCCGCAGCAGATCGTTTGGAGACGCTGCTCGCGCTCGTCGAAGGCTGGGTCGAGGTTGTCGTCGAGGACGCCCTCGGCTCCCGCATCCCGTCCACTGCGGCGATGACGGAGTCGTGGGCACGCCGCCGCGCGACCGGCGGGTCCGCTGAGAACGCCTTTGCCAGCGTCGTCGGCATTGAGCTGGGCGCTCCGAAGACGAACGAAGCCGCTGACCTGTGGCGCCGCGCTACCACTGCCGTCGGTGCGGAGCGCCGCGACAAGGTGTGGGATCACCCGGACCTGTTGCCCACGGGCGAGCACCTGGAGAATCCGGCAGCCTTCATCGACACGCTTCTCGACGATGCTCCGGACGACCAGTTCGACGAAGAGATCGCCAAACTCGAGGAGATGCTCGCTGAAGAGCCCGGCCCAAGCGAGGACGACCGCGGTACTGACGGCAGCTCCGGCACCGAGGACGACAAGAACGACTAGTTCTGCCCGAACCTCTGGAACGCCTCTAAATAGCCCTTCGCGCGTTCAGCGCGGGGGGCTTTGTCGGCGTGCTCCCAGAACTCAGGGCCGTGGCCGGGGATGAAGGTGTGCACGAGTTCGTGGACCAGCACAGCGTCGACCACCCAGTCGGGCACGTCCCGTAGCCGGTCAGAAATGCGAATGTCACCGGTCGCCGTGCTGCAGGACCCCCACAGTGTCGACTGGTTGGAGGTCCACCGCACGGACCCGATGCGCGCTTGCCCGTCGAGGACGGAGTCGTTGAGGGATTGAGCGCGAGCGAGCAGATCTTCATCGGAGACCGTGCTGGTAGTGAGCTTGCGCTCCATCTTCGCCAGGATTCCGTCGACAGCTTCGCGTTCCTGTGCGGCGGTGAAACGTGCCGGAATGCGAACTTCAATGCGGTCGCCTTTGAACCGTGCCTGCACGGTGCGGGTCCTTCGCGCAGAGCGGATCACGTCCACGTCGTCGCGGTCGAGCATGCGCAGTGTCCTCCCGTGTGCTGCAATGGCTCCTATGGGGGACTCAACATTAGTTCGTTTAGCGCCCGGTGTGAATGTGCTGGTCCGTGGGGAGGGATCGGTGCAGTTCGGGCTGGATGCGTCGAGAAGCGCGGTGCTGGACACGGCGCACCCGCGCGAGCTCAAGGACATCCTAGATGCCATGATCGAGCCTACGGCCGTGCGCGATGTTCTCAACGCCCTGCGAGGCATTCCCGAGATTGATGAGCCGGAGGCGCGGACGCTGGTCAACGATTTGCTGAACTACCGCATCCTCGTCGACGCCAGCGAACGCACCGTCGTGGTGCTCGGCACTTCAGCTTTGGCGGACGAGGTGGTGCGGTTGCTGCGCACCGGCGGGATCACAGTGCGCACACCGCTTATCGACGAACCCCTCCACCCCTTCCTTTCCCGCCAATCCCCTGATACACCCGTCGTGGTTGTTGACCAGGTGCCCCAGCTGGTGCGGCTGCGCGAGGCGCTGGCCGATCACACCGGGTGGATCATCCCGGTATTCACACTGGATTCGCGCGTGGTGGTCGGCCCGGCAAGCCTCGACGGGGACGGTCCGTGCCTTGAGTGTGTGCTCATGCACGCCCAGGAGCGCGACCCGCACACGCATGTCACCGCTACGGCACTGTCGCAGGCCTCGAGCACGAATGCCCCGGATCCTGCGGTGGTCGCCGCTGGCGCAGCTGCCGCCGCGGTGATCGCGCGCCGGTGCGCGGAGGTGCCAGAACCTCCCGGTGTGCTCGTTCCGGAAGCGGAGCCCGGAATCGCGCTGATCATCGACCCCTTCGGGCCGCAGTGGGTGGCTGAGCACCCCCTGGGCACGCACAAGAGCTGCCCTGCCTGCTTGTGAGGGGGCACGGAAGGGGTCAGCGGAAGTCTTCCAAGACGGCCAGCACGTCCTCGCCGTACTGTTCCAGCTTGGACGGGCCGATGCCGGAGATGTCCAGTAGTTCTGCGAGGCTTGCCGGCATCGCCTCGACGACAGACAGAAGTGTCGCATCAGTGAAGACCATGTACGGCGGGTGCTGCTTCTCGCGGGCGGTGTCCAAGCGCCACTGCTTCAAGGCTGTGAATGCGGCCTCGTTGTAGGTCGGCTCGCACTCCTCGTGCCGGCCGAGGGTCTTCTCGGCGGGCGTGGTGATGGGGTTGCCGCACACCCGGCATCTCTTCGGACGCTTGAGGCGGTCAGGGGTGGTCTCGACGTCGAGCTGCGGGGCAATACCGTCGAGGAACCGGGACCTGTCGCGGCTTTTCCGACCACCCTCCTGGCGGGCAAACGACCACGACAAGTGCAGGTGTTCGCGGGCGCGGGTGATGCCCACGTAGAACAGGCGCCGCTCCTCCTCAATCTGCTCGTCGCCAGCCTTGATCGCATGCGAGATGGGCAGCGTCTTCTCCACCAGGCCAACAAGGAAGACCGCATCCCACTCAAGGCCTTTGGCGGCGTGCAGGCTGGCCAACGTCACACCGTCGACAGCCGGGGGCTGCTTCGACTCCGCGCGCTGGCGCAGCGACTGCAACACTCCGGGCAGCGAGTCTGCTTCCCCAGTGTTCACGATGTCGGCGATGAGCTCCACCAACGCGTTGAGCGTCTGCCACCGTTCACGCTGCTGCGCACCCTCGGGTTCCGTGGCACTCAGACCCAGCGGGGCGAAAGCGGCGCGGGCGACAGTCACCGGGTCGTCCGGCAGGTCGTTGCGGCGGGTGGCCTGCACCAGCACGCCGATCGCCTCGCGGATCTCTGGGCGGTTGAAAAAGCCTTCGCCGCCGCGGACTTGGTAGACGATGCCAGCGTCAGACAACGCCTGCTCGAACACCGCCGACTGCGCGTTGAGGCGGTAGAGGATGGCGATTTCGCGGGGTGGGACGCCGCCGTCGATAAGCGTGCGGATCTGTGCCGCGACTTCGCGCGCCTCCGTCGGCTCATCAGCATAGGACGCGAACGTCGGCTCCGGGCCTGGTGCGCGCATGCCCTGCAGCTCAAGGCGGGTGCCAGCAGCGCGGCCGGTGGCTTTAGAGATCACGGTATTCGCCAGGTCTGCGACCTCGGGGGTGGAGCGGTAGTCGCGCTGCAGCTTGACCACGGTCGCGTGCCCGTACGTCCGCGAAAAGTTCAGCAGATAGTCCGGGGAAGCCCCGGTGAACGAGTAAATGGTCTGGTTAGCGTCGCCGACGACAGTCAGATCATCGCGCTGGCCCAGCCAGCCTTCAAGCACACGTTGCTGGAGCGGGGTGACATCTTGGTACTCGTCGACGACGAAGGTTTGGTACTGGGTGCGGAACTCCTCTGCCACCGCTGGCGCGTTCTCCAGGGCTCCGGCGACGTGGAGCAGCAGGTCGTCGAAGTCGAGCGCCATGCCCTCGGGGCTGGTCTTCGACTGCTCGTAGCGCTTGTACACGGCGGCGACCTTCTCCGCGTCCGTTGGCGGCTCACGGTGAGAGTTAGCGACGGTCTCGGCGTAGCTTTCCGGGGTGACTAGAGACGCTTTGGCCCACTCGATCTCGCTGAGCAGGTCACGCACCATATCCTTGTGGGACTCGAGCCCCACAGAGCGCGCTGCGCGACCGACCAGGGGGAACTTGTTGTCAATGAGGTGCCACGGCATGTCGCCTGCCACCTGCGGCCAGAAGTAACGCAGCTGGCGCAACGCTGCAGCGTGGAACGTGCGGGCCTGCACACCGCCAATGCCCATGTCGCGCAGACGATCGCGCATCTCCCCTGCCGCGCGCGAAGTGAACGTCACCGCGAGCACGCGCTGCGGGGCGACAAACCCCTGATCAATGAGGTGCGCGATGCGGTAGGTAATGGTGCGCGTCTTACCGGTGCCGGCGCCGGCGAGGATGCATACCGGCCCGCGCGGAGCGGTGGCGGCGACGAGCTGATCGGGGTCGAGCTGAGTTTCGAGCTGGCTCAGGTCGATCATCGGCTAGCGGTCCTCTTCCTCTGCGCGGGCGGCTTCGCTCAGGTCGTCCGGAGTCTCGTCGGTGTAGCGGATGTACAGCAGGCGGTCGCCCGGCTCGACGGTCTCCGCTTCCGGCGAATCGAGGCGGTAGAGCTCGCCGGAGCGGACCACGCCCAGCACAATATCGGCGAGGTGCCGGGGGTTGGCGCCGACTTCGTCATCAATAATCGCGCGCTCAGCCACGGCGAAACCGGCATCGGGGCTGAGCAGGTCCTCGATCATCTCCACCACCGTCGGTGTCGACGTAGCGATGCCGAGCAGGCGGCCCGCGGTTTCCGAGGAGATGACCACCGAGTCCGCCCCGGACTGCTCGAGCAGGTGCTGGTTCTCGCCTTCGCGTACCGACGCGACGATGTTGACCCCCTGGTTGATCTCACGCACCGACAATGTCACCAAAACAGCGGTGTCGTCACTGGACGGTGCGACCACGACAGAGCGGGCGCGGCTCACTCCGGCGATTTTGAGCACATCGGACTTCGTGGCGTTGCCGTGGACGGCAATGAGGCCACGGTTTTCGGCGTGGGACAAGGCCTCCTGATTGTCGTCGATGACGACAATGTCGGAGGGTGGCATGCCTTCTGCGATCAACGCCTCGACCGCGGAGCGGCCCTTCGTTCCATAGCCGACGACGATGGTGTGGTTGCGCACGGTTTTCCTCCAGCGCTGCAGTTGCAGGGTCTTACGCGAGTCTTCGGTCAGGACGGACAAGGTGGTACCGACGAGCAGCATCAGGAACGCCACACGCATCGGGGTGACCACCAAGATATTCACTAGGCGCGCCGTCTGCGTCACCGGGGTGATGTCGCCGTAACCTGTGGTGGATAGCGACACCGCCGAGTAATACACCGCGTCAATGAAGGTGAGGTGCTCCGAATAACCGTCCTTGTCCAGCCACACAAGCACAGCGACGATGACAACAAGCAAGATGGCGTACAGGAACCGCCGGCTGATCAGTGCCCACGGCGTTGCCTTGTCCGCCTGCGGCAGACGGATGACATTTAGTAGAGCGTGGTCTGGCAACGCCGTCAACTCGTCGCTGCGGTTATCGCGGAAACGGATCGGCGGACGAAACGATGGTGCCATGGGTCACCTCCTTAATGCTGCATGTCTATATCGGACTCTAGACCTGTCGCCGCGGCGGTTTGCAGCAGCTCCTCCAGCTCGCCGCGTTCTGGCAGGTCGTGCGGGGCGAAGTCTTCCCCGGTGCGGACGTAGAAGAACACTGCGTTGACTGGCAGCCCGTCGCCGGCGATGCGTTTCCACGCCTCCCGGTAGACGGCCAGCTGCAGTTTCGCGGCCCGCATCTCCGTCGCCTGGGGTTTGGCGCCGGTCTTCCAGTCGACGATGGTCCAGCTGCCGGGCGGCGCCTCTGGTGTGGGCGCGTCACGGTACACAGCGTCAATGCGGCCGCGCACGGTCGCCGAGCCCAAGTCGATCTCAAAGGGGTGCTCGATGTGCGCCGGAGCGCGCTGTGCCCAGTGGCTGGCCTCAAAGGACGCCTTGAGGCGTGCCAGTGTGGTCGCGTCGACGTCGGGTTCGGTGTTGCCGGGCAGCTCGTCGTCGTCGAGAAGCGGACGCGCGCCGAAGAACCCCTCGATCCACTCGTGGAACGCTGTTCCGCGCTTGGCGTAAGAGTTCGGTTTGAACGGCACAGGGCGGCGCGCGCGGCGGGCGAACTGCTCCGGGTTGGCGCGCAGCGCGACGATGTCGGAGGCGGTGAGCATTGCGGGCATGATGACCGGCACCGACGGGCTCATGGCGGCCTCATGCTCCTCGATCAGCGCTGTCACATCGCGCTCCCACAGCCCGTAGAGCTCACCGGCGGTGAGCTGCGGCAGGTCCGTAAGGGCCGCGTTGACGCGCTCAGCGGCATCCACTGCGGCAGGCTCGGCGCTGTAGTGCGGCCAGAAGCCTTCGCGTTCGCGAGTGTCCGTCAGCTCATCCGTCACCGTCCCGTCCCACCAGGACAACACCTCCGCCATATCCCGGAAAGGCAGGAAGTGGGAGTAGGGCTCCACCGGCTTCTTCCGCGTCGGAGAGATCCCGGACGCCGTGACCAAAAGACGCCGCTCCGCCCGGGTCACCGCGACATAGAACAGGCGCGCTGACTCTTCGGCAAGCTCGGCGGTCTTGTCCTTTTTGTACTGGTTGGTGAGCTTCTGGAAGTCGCTGCGGGTGTCGGCTTCGTCGAGCGCCGTGTACGTGTCGTCCGGGATCGTCGCCACATACCCCAGGAAGGTCTCCGCCGTTCCGCCGTACGTTGCGGCGTCAGCGTGGGCGACAGCGACGGTGCGCCATTCCAAGCCTTTCGCCTTGTGCGCGGTGAGAATCTGCACTCGGTCGCCGGTGTTGGCAACAGTTCCGGGCGCCAGGCCGTCCTCATGCTCGGTGGCTAGCTCCAGGTAGTTCAGGAAGCCTTCCAGATCCGCACCCGGATAGGACGCGACCGTTTCAGCGAATTTGTCCAGATGCACAGTGCCGGTGTCGGAGGGGCGGGAGAGCACCTCGGTGCGGATGCCGAAGATGGAGACGATGTCGTCGAACAGGTCCGGCAGGCGCTTCCCCAAGCTGCGCTTGCGCAGGGCGCGCAGCTGTGAGGACAGCACCTGCAGGCGGGCCAGACCTTCCTCCGTGTAGCGCTCCGGCTCACCGAGGTCTGCCACCGCGTCGGCTAGACCAACGGAGCGCTCGTTCTCCCCGACGGCGTTCTCGGCCTCGCGGATCAAGTCGGTGAGCTGGGCTTGCAACCGTTCCCGCGGATCTGCATCAGGCCCCAGCCCCGCTACGGCGCTGTCTTCTTGGTCGTGCGCCCGGCCGCCGGCCAGGTTCACTGCTCGCCGAGACAAGGCCGTGATGTCTTTCAGCCCCAATCCGCATGCGGGGCCAGCCAGGATGCGCAGAGCAGCGGCAGAATCTTGCGGGTGAACGAGCATTTTCGCGACAGCCACCGCATCGGCGACCTCCGGCACGGTCAGTAGACCTGCCAGACCGACAATCTCATATGGAATGCCGCGCTCCTCCAGAGCTTCAGCGATCAGCGCGGACTGCTTGTTCTTGCGCACCAGCACAGCCGAGGAGACATCACCGTGCTCAGCGAGCTGCTCGTGGAAGTCCGCGGCCAGCATGTCAGCGACGGCGGCGATTTCCTCGTCCACAGGCCCGTAGAAGCCTACCTCTACAGTGCCAGGCTCAGACGCCGGATTCGGATTGAGCGGTTCGACGGCGCGCTGCGGCCCCGGGGCGCCGAGCACGGCCGACGACACTGAGTTGGCCAGTGCCAGCACTTCCGGTGGGTTGCGCCATGAGGTGGTGAGCTGGGCTTTCGGGGCGGAGGCACCGTCGGCAAGCGGAAAGTCGTCGACGAACGCCTGCAGATTAGCGGCAGTGGCTCCGCGCCAGCCGTAAATCGCCTGCATCGGGTCACCGACGGCGGTGACGGTCAGCGGGTACGGGTGCCGCGCGAGGTCGTCGCGGTTTTCGCCGAACAAGCTGCGCAGAAGCACGCGCTGGGCGTGGGAGGTGTCCTGGTATTCATCCAACATGACCACCCGGAAGCGGCCGCGTTGGCTCTCCCCGACCGACGGGTGGTTACTGGCCAGTTGCGCCGCGACGGACATTTGCTCGTTGAACGTGACCACTCCGCGTTCGCGCAGCTCGCGGCTGAGCTCCTCCGCGAGGTCGGTGTAGGCGGCGCGAAGACGCTGCTTGTCTATCCAGCCGCGGACTTCCTTGGCGTACTGCTCTTTCGCTCTGCCGCGGGGAAGGGCTGCGACGTTATCAATGAACGCCTCCGCTTCCTCCCGCACCCGCGACGGCGGCATGAGGTCGTTGCCCATGTTGGCCACGAGCCGCAGCAGAGTGTCCACGACGGTGCTCACACCGGGGTTCGCATCGACACCGTCGAGCAAAGCGCCACCGTGATTGCTCACTACGTCCCAGGCGATGGAATGCAGCTCGGCATCGGTGATAAGCCGCGCGTCAGGCTCCACGGGGACGAGCAGGCCGTATTCGCGGATGAGGTCGCCGGCAAACGCGTCATAGGTGGACACGGTCGGCGCGATGACCTCGAGTGTCTCGGCCAGCCCGCCGCTGGGGTCCAAGTGGCGCACCAGCTGCTCATTCGCGGCGAGCTTCTCCAACCGGGTACGAATGCGCCTACCCAGCTCGTGCGCGGCCTTTCGCGTGAACGTCAGGCCGAGCACTTCCTCCGGCCGGACGTAGCCGTTGGCCACCAGCCACACAACGCGGGCCGCCATCGTTTCGGTCTTGCCCGCGCCCGCGCCAGCGACAACGAGGAGCGGGCCTGGGTCTGCCCCGATGACCGCCGCTTGCTGATCGGTCGGCGGGAACTTCTCCTTCAGATACCGCGACAGTGTCACGGGTTGCATGTCAGCCACGGGTGGTCACCTCCCCTTCCGGTTGCACCGGGCAGATTGCTTTGACGTGGCAAAAATCGCAGTGTTTGCCCGTCACTGCGCGCAGCCGCGGCCCGGTCATTTCCGCCGGCAGCGCGGCAATGCGCGCCGCGAATTCCTCCAACTGCTCCGCATCTTTCGGCGCTTGGTGCGCAGCAGTCACCTTCACTTGGTCGCTGCCGGGGTAGATCAGCGTTCCCCCGCCGACGGTGAGGGGGTCCGCGGTGCCGGCAGCCTCCACCGAAGTTTCCTCGCCCTCTTTCAAGGTGCCGCGCGACAGCGCGAGCTGGTAGGCAAACAGCTGCGGGTTGTCTTCCGCCTCCGCCGCAGACGGATAATTCTTGCCCGTCTTCAGATCAATCGCGTGGACTGCGCCGCTGTCGTCGCGCTCCAACCGGTCGATCCGCCCGCCGAGGCGCAGCCCAGGTGCGACCTCCACGTTGACGGGAACTTCGGTGTCCACGAGTGCGAACGTGCCGCGCGTGTCGTCGACCCATTTCACCGCGCGGTCGAGCAAACGCGTGAATTCCACCGTGTCACTAGCTTCTTTCCAGGACGGAACGGTGAACAGCGCACGGTACGCCTCCAGCGTGTCCGCTTGGGCGAGCTCGACATCAGCCCCGTTTCCCACGGCCTCGAAGAAATAGTGCGCCAGCGTTCCGCGGGTCATGGCATCGCTCGACGCCGGCGCGACATCGCGCTCCAGCACGTTGCGCATGGGGCATTCCAGTAGTCCCTCGATGCGCGAGGGCGACAGGCGTCCAGGCGGTTCCACACCTTCGCTTATCGACGCCTCCCTGATCCCCCACCACTGTCCCGGATCCGCCCCAGGCACACCGGCCTCGGCGAGGCGGGCGAGCTGGCGGGCAGCCTGGTGTTTAACGTCCTCGCTGGAGGACTCGTCGGTGATGGCGCGGCGCAGTTCAGCGACAATGTCTTCGACTGCGAGCACCCGGACCGGTGCCACATCGACGTGCACCTCTTCTCTGCCGGTGGTACTAGTGTCCACCCCGTCGAACAGGGTCTGCTGCTCAGCACCTCCGGACGCGGCAGTGCCGGTGCTGACATGCTCCGAGATGATGCCGCGCGCGTCGGCGAACTGCTGCACGAAGCGGGAGGGCTCAATGACCTCGTCCCCGTCCGGGGCGTCCACAGCAGTGACGATCACCTGCTCCGTCGCACGGCTGACAGCGACGTGGAAAAGGCGGCGTTCCTCCTTCAGCCGATCCACTGTGTGGGAGACCGGGGTCGCCGGGTCGATGCCCTGATCGACAAGGTCGATGAGATCTTCCTGGCGCATGAGCGTTCCGGTTTCACTCAACGTGGGCCATGACAGCTCCTGCACTTCACTGACGATGACGCGGGCGAATTCACGCCCGGCCACACCGTGGGCCGTGAGCAACGGCACTGCATCCGGCACGGCGGTGCGCCGGTCGCGCACACCGGTAGGCAACTCCTGCTCCTCGATGTGGGTAATGAACGCGTCCATCGTGGCGGTCGGTCGACGTTCAGTGAAGTCACCGGCGGCGTCGAACAGAGCCATCATCGCATCCAGGTCACGGTCGGCCTGGGATCCGGCCGCCCCGCCGCGCAACGCGATGGCCATGAGAGATTCCGCCAGCCCGGTTTGCGCCCAAACGGCCCACAACACCTCCTCAACACTGCCGGCATCCTCAACGGCTCTCCGCCCAGCTTCCAGTACGCCACGGATGCGGTCCAAGATGTCCAACTCCCGCTGAGTGAGCATGTCACCAAAGTCGGGCAGCTCACCGCGCAGGGCCAAAAGCTCGCTCAACGTCTCCTCCGCGCGGACATCCGGACGCCACCGGCGCAAACCGCGCAGCAGCCGCCGCAACGTGACCGGATCCGCCCCACCAACCGGGCCGAGCAAAAGCTCGCGCCACTGTGGGGCCTCGAGACCGTTCAGAGCACGTAACCCCAGCAGCATCGCGGTAACAATGCGCTGCTCCCCCAGCACGACGTCTGTCGGGTTGATCGCCACCGGCACCCCTGCCTGAAGCAGCGTGCGGCGCAGCGGCTCAATCATCCCTACCGAGCGCACAACCACAGCCATCTCCCTCCACGGCACCTCATCCTCCAGATGGGCACGGCGCAGCGTGTCAGCCACGAACGCGTTGTTCACCGCCGCGTCCGGCGCAATGACGGCACGCGCGGACGGGGCGCGCCGGGATGCCCCCAGATCGATGACGGGAGCATCCAGGTCCTTGAAGAACAGCGGGGAGGCACCGCGGAACCGGAACACTGCCTGCTCCTCATCGCCGCCCACCACAGCAAGCTCGGACTCCGTGATGAGTTGGGTGGCGAGGATGCCGGAGGCGGGGTCGAGGTGCTGAGCATCGTCGATAAGCACTGTGCCCCACGTGCGCGGCAGAGGGCGACGGACCACCTCGGCCACGAGCTCAGAAGCGGAATAACTGCGTGCACCATACAGCGCCATGACGTTTTGATACTCGGCGAGGAAATCCCCAGCCGCAGACCAGACCGGGATACCGTGCAACTGCCCCATCTCCCGCAGCTCACCGGGGGTGAGAGTGCGTTCGACGGCGCGGAGCAGGAAATCGCGCAGCTGGCGGGCAAACCCGACCATGGGCAACGCAGGCCGCAGCTCCTCCGGCCACGAGCCAGTGCCGTCGGCGGCATTGCCCTGCAACAGTTCACGGATGGCGAAGTCCTGCTCAGCACCCGAAATCAACCGAATCGGGGTCGCCGCGGCGGCCGCCGGATCCTCGCTGGCGCGCAGCAACGCGAAGGCCAAGGAGTGGACGGAGCGGGCGATCGGCTCGTCAGCCACGAACCCGGAAGAGGTGAGCTTCTCGGACAATTCCTCGCGCACGCGGGCGGCCGACTCCTTCGACGCCGTGACGAAGACGATGCTGGAAGGGTCCTGTCCAGCTGCGATGCGGGCGGCGGCAACGTCGATGAGGAAGCTCGTCACACCGGCCCCCGCCGCTCCGGTGACCTTGTGCACACCGCGTTCGGGCAGATCAACCGGCCACGACCGCGTGCTGTCGCGGCGCTCCCGGTGGACCAGGTAGGCCTGCGGGTTCGGAGGGAGAGTCAGGTGCGGCGAACTCATGGATAACAGTCTCTCATCTCACCCCGACACCGGGGCGGAACACGCCGCAAAGGATTGGAACACGTTTTCTAATCGGGTCCGGTGCGCGCCCCGATCGGCGAATAGGGGCCCGGTACAGGCCCCGATCGGCGAATAGCTAGAGCCAGACAGCTAGATTGTCCGAATTTTGGCCCGAAACGGAGCCTTCTAGTCGTCTGAATCTAGCTAATCGCCATGGCGAGGGGGCCGCAAGCCTCGGCGAGCCCCAAGCGCAGACGGCTAGAGCGCCAACAAAGCCCGAACGCGCTCGATCCGCTCGGTCTGTGCCGCCGCCACGTGAGGGTTACCGGCCGCCAAGATCGCCCTGTACTCCAACGCGCGCTCGCACAGGAAGAACAGGTCCGGGATGTGGGACCAGCGGCTGAGGACGTGGTCGTCGACGGCGCCGGCCAACAGCCCGTCGATAAGCGTCAGGGCCGCGGTGTAACCGTGCGGGCGCGGCTCGGCGCTGGGCACAATGTCGCTGAGCGCGGGGGCGAGCGAGCCGGAGAAAAGGCAACAGGCGAGGAAATCCGCGTGGGTGAGCTGCCCGCCCTTGACGGCGGCGCCGGGCGCGGAAGACCAAGCGGCACGCTCGGCGCGGGCCCAAGCATCATCACGCTGGATGGCGGGGGCGGGGAAATAGGCCACGGCGTCGTCGAAACGCAAGGCTGCGGCGATCGCCTCGTCGATACGGGGGCCGGGCTGGCCCTCGATGAAGTCGGTGGCGCGGAAACCGGCCAGAGTGAAGCGGCCGTCGGTGGTTCGGACGGGCCGCGCGATCCGCAGACCCGGAACGGTGACCTTTTCCCGCAGTTTCGACGACCACGCGGCGTGCGCGGGCGCAGAAGAAATGACGATGCGCCCGTAGCGTACCCCGTTGCCCCACTCGTTGCCGAGCGGCTCCGGGCGTGCGTCATCGACTTGGAAAGACGTCAATACATGCCCCGGAATCGCCATATCAGCCGCCTTTCCTACAACGCAGCCGGGCGCGGATACGGCCACGGGTTCGCAAGGCAGGTGTCCGCGTTATCCGGGTAGACCTCGCTCGGCGCGACACGCAGCAGCTCAGCGTTGTTCAGGCTCAGAGTCTGCTGCATCATGATCGGCGCGAGCTCCCCGTTGGTCGGGCACGGCTCGTGGGCCGCATACCCTAGGGCGTGGCCGACCTCGTGGTTGATCACGTACTGGCGGTAGGACCCCAAGTCACCGTTGAAGGGTGCGGCACCGCGGACCCAGCGGGACTCGTTGATGAGCACCCTGTCACCGTGCTCCTCACTGAAGAGACGGCACGACGTTTCCAGGCCCAAGTCGTCGCCGCACAACTCGCGGGCTGTTCCCACCGATGCCAGTTGGATACGCAGATCCGGTTCATCACTGGCGCTGACGTGCTCGAAGCGCACACCCGGATCATTAGTCCACCCGCGCGGGTCGGACAAGGTGGTGTCCACCATCGTGGCAAAGCTGTCATCGCCACCGAAGCGGCTGGTGTCAATGCCGTCTTCAACCTCGGTACTGAAGCGCACCACCTGCTCTTCGCCCTTGCCCACGTTCATTCCGGGCGCACCGATGGGGCGGAACGTGCCCGCCCCTTCCTCGGTGTAGGGGCCGCCTGGGGGCAACTCCGTGATGGCTACCTCCCCCTCGGGCATCGGCGCCACCGTTTTGCGGGTCTCCTGCTCCTGCTCCTCCACCTGTCCCGGAGCGCGGTCTGATGCACCGATGGTCTCCCCGGACGGGGTGTTGACAATGCTCCAGATGACCAGCGCCGTCACCACAATCAAGACGGGAATGGCATACGCGCGCCAACCGTAGGTGCGCGCGAAGCGTGCCAGAGCGCCGTCGCTGGCGGTGTCGGGGTGGTGGCTCATAGGGGTTAATCTATCCCGGGCTTAACCGGAGAAGCCAACAGCACGCGGGGTGGAGTTACCCAATTCCACATAGAGGATGCGCTCGGTGCGCACGACGAACTTCATGCCGCGCTCGTCCTCCAGGGTCAGCGTCGGTGCGCCGGATTCGATGGCACGGGTAATCTGCCCCTGGATATCCTCCTGGTTCTGCGGGGAGGTGATGGACAGTTCGCGGTGGCTGTCAGCCAAACCAATCTTGATTTCCATTGTGTCCTTAAACTTCGTTGTTACTTGCTCGTTGCTGCAATGGTCACATTGTAACGGTGGGCAGTTAAGATGTTCACGTGTCCGATCAGCAAGCCACCTTCGCCGAGCTCGGTGTCGCCGCAGAGATTGTGGAGGCGCTCGGAGAGTCCGGCATTGAGCGCGTTTTCTCCATCCAGGAGTTGACGTTGCCGCTCGCGTTGGCGGGCCGCGATCTGATCGGTCAGGCCCGCACGGGCATGGGTAAGACGTTCGCCTTTGGGGTTCCCCTGTTGGACCGCGTGTTCGACGATGCGGCAATTGAGGAACTTGACGGCAGCCCGCGCGCTCTGGTGATCACCCCCACGCGCGAGCTCGCAGTTCAGGTCAGCGAGGATCTCACGCTGGCAGCGTCGAAAACGCCCGTCCGCTTGACGACGATTTATGGCGGCCGCCCCTACGACGAGCAACTGAACGCCCTGGAAGCCGGTGTCGATGTCGTGGTGGGCACGCCCGGCCGTCTGCTGGACCTGCATGAGCGCGGCGACCTGGTCTTGGACCGCGTGGCCATTCTCGTGCTCGATGAGGCCGACGAGATGCTCGACCTGGGCTTCCTGCCCGACATCCAGCGGCTGTGGGGAGCGTTGAGTCAGCCGCTGCAGACTTTGCTGTTCTCCGCCACGATGCCAGCACCGATTCTGAAGCTGGCGCGGGAGATGATGAACAAGCCGGTGCACATCCGCGCCGAGTCTGCTGATTCCTCCCAGCTGCACGACACCACCAAGCAGGTCGTGTTCGTGTCCCACAAGATGGATAAGCCGGAGGTTGTCGCCCGCGTGCTGCAGGCCGACGGCCGTGGCCGGACCATTATTTTCACCCGCACGAAGCGCACCGCCGCTGAGGTCGCCGAGGACGTGGCGCGGCGCGGTTTCGCCGTCGGCTCCGTCCACGGTGACCTGGGGCAATCTGCCCGCGAGCGGTCGCTGGAGGCGTTCCGCAAAGGGGATGTGGAAATCCTCGTGGCCACGGATGTCGCCGCCCGAGGAATCGATGTCGACGACGTCACTCACGTGATCAACTACCAAACTCCGGATGACCCGATGACCTATGTCCACCGCATTGGCCGCACCGGCCGCGCGGGCCGCACAGGCACGGCTGTGACCTTGGTCGGGTTCGATGAAACCGGGAAGTGGAAGATCATTTCCGACGAGCTGGGCCTGGACATGCCGGAGCCGCCGTCGTGGTTCTCCACGTCGCCCGAGCTTTTCGACGCGTTGAGCATCCCCGAGGACGCAAAGTCCTCCGTCGGACCGGCCCGGGAGGTGCACGGCATCCCCAAGCGCTCCGGCGGTGAGGGGCAGAAGCAGCGGTCCCGCTCGCGTTCTGGCTCCGGTTCGCGCTCGCGTTCCGGGAGGCGCCGATGAGCTCCAACACTCCCCTGCGGCGCACCCGTGGAGACCTCATCGCCACGGCCGTGATCGCGGCCGTATGCGTTTTGCTCCTGCTCATTGCGTACTTCACGGCGCCGATCCGCCAGGACGAGCTCGCACCTGCCGCCGAAGAGTTCCCCGATGCCGGCATTTTGGCGAACGTGCCGAACGGCCTCACTGAGAGTCACGCCTTGCCGGATGCTTCCCCCTCGCCAAGGCCGCTCGTGGTCAATGGTCTCGTGATCACTTACGCAGACAACACGATCACCGCCACGAACCCGGCAGGTGAGACAGAGTGGACCTACAAGCGCGGACCTGAGCTGTGCGGCATGGCCAGCGCATGGGGCAACGTCGTTGCTGTGTACCGCACCAAGATCGGATGCGGCGATGTTGTGTCTATTAAGGCAGCGACCGGCCAATACGTGGACACCCGTTCCGCTATCTCACCCGAGCAAGTGGCTGTCATCGCGTCGAATGACCGCGTGGGCACCGTCGGTAATGCGGGCATCTCGCGTGCCGAGTTGTGGCGCTCCGACTTGGTCCGCACCGTCGAGTACGGCGAACTGGAAGCACGCCAGGAGCCGGAGACGCAACCGAACCCCGGTTGCACCCTGACCTCCGCGCTCACCCGCACCGAGCTGTTGGCCATCACGGAGCGTTGTGAAGACGGGGCGTGGCTGCGCTTCCAGAAGACCACTCCGGAAGATTCCCGTAAACCGGAGATGCACGACGGGTCCGTCTCCATCCCGGACGGCGCCTACCTTGTGGGCATCAGCCAGGACGCTGCGGCGATCCACGACCCAGCGACCTCCAAGGTCACCTCCTACGACCAGGACGGCGCGGAACTCGCCAGCGCATCCGTCCCAGAGTCAAACCTGCTGGCGGACTCCGCGATCGGTGTCGCCGACGTCCAGACTGCGGATCTGCCGCACCACATGAGCTACTTCGACGGCAACAACCTGCTCCTGCTTGACCCGGCTACCTTGGCCGTGACCACGATTTACCAGGGCGCGCTCGGCACCGGTGCCGCCATTGGTGGCCGGCTGCTCTACGCCAGCTCAGACGGCATCGCCGTGGCGGATTGGGATAGCGAGACCGTGGAGAAAGTCATCCCTGTCGACCGTGGCGGTTTCACGGGGCAGGTGGCGGTGGCGTCGGCTGGGCCGACCATCGTCGAAAAGCGAGGCGCTGACGTCGTCGTGCTGGACGCGTCCTAGCGCTGCTGTCGCGCGCGGCGCTTGTTAAAGCTCGATGTCGCCCAATCCGTCGATGCCGGGTGAAGCGCGCACCCGAGTGCGAGCAACGCCGCGATCAGCGTGGTCACACCGAGTGCGACTGCTCCCCCACTGAACATGAAGAACGCGATGCCGAGCAGCAGCGCGTTGATGAACACGATGATGGACCGGCCCCACTGGCCGCCGCGCAGGATGTTGATGGCGCCGTAGACCATCGGCCCGAAGGCTGCCAGGATGAACAGTGCCGTGCCCACTCCCACGAAGGCGAAAGCGGCGGTGTCCGACTCCACTAAAGCCTCATCTGCCCCCATGCGTGCCTGCGTGATGGCGAAGTAGATGCCGTAGCCGATCGCGGCGGCACCTTCGACGATTGCGACCGCGGCAGACATTTTCATCGGCGCAGGCGCAGACGTAGGCACGAGGTTGTCCGGGGTTTCTTGGGGGCTGGGTGTCGAACTCACGCATCTCATCCTATGTGGCGTCCGCGATTTGACGAACTCCCCTTGCGCGGTTTTCCCGCGGTGCCCACGTTTGTGCACCACAACGCGGTTTTCGCTTATCGACGCTTCGTCCCCCTCCCCTCCAAACCCCAGCCGGCAAGCAGCACTGAATATGAATTAGGTCACAATTTGGCGTTTACCCCTAGCGCGCGCTATGTAAACATGCCATTATTCTCGGGTAGCAAAAACAAAGAGCTAGTTACCTAGCCACTAACTCCAAGCCACCACGGAGTTAACATCCGGTAAACGGAAGACGGGTCTCGGAGCCACCGAGAACACCGCCCGTAGGGAAGCCGGATTCTTCTACTTTGCGCAAACCCTGATCTCCAGGATCACCGTGACCGCAGTGTGCCTGTACCGCACTCGCTTTGAGGCGTTGTGCTTTCCAGATGCATGCCTGCTTCACGGGGGTTTGTTAGTGGTGCGCACGCTCGACCAAGAACGCAACAACATCACACAGAACCCACTGAATAAAGGAGACCCCCATCATGGATTGGCGCCACGAAGCTGTTTGCCGCGACGAAGACCCCGAACTGTTCTTCCCGGTCGGTAACTCCGGCCCCGCACTGTCCCAGATCGCCCAGGCCAAGCTGGTCTGCAACCGCTGCCCCGTCACCTCCCAGTGCCTGAAGTGGGCACTTGAGACCGGCCAGGATGCAGGCGTGTGGGGCGGCATGTCCGAGGAGGAGCGCCGCGCGCTGAAGCGCCGTAACAAGCAGCGCAACCGCCAGCGCCTTTCCGCTTAAAGTCCCGCTGCCACAGCGGTGTGAACGGGGGCAATTATCGCCCCACCGCTGAACCCCGATACAGTGAACGCATAGTTCCTAACACCCCGATGGCCCAAGGAGGTCGTGATGAGCAAGCGTGGTCGTAAGCGCAAGGACCGCCGCAAAAAGAGTGCAAACCGCGGCAAGCGTCCCAACTCTTAAGCAGTAATAGAAATGTCCCTTCGCCGAGAAATCGGTGAGGGGACATTTTTGCTGCCAGTCTGCCCCGGCAGATTGCGCTAGTCGAAGCGGATCTGGGTGTAGGACACCGAGGAAATGGAGATTGACTGCACGATCTTCTGCCGGAGTCCTTCCGGGGCTTGGTCCTGGCAGTTGCACCGCCGGACGATGGAGCGCACTTGCTTCTCCGACTCGAGCCACGCGAAAGATTGGGGGCAGGCTTGGATGATGGCTTCGATCTCGTCGGCACGTTCAGCAGGTGTGGCCGGGTCGAAGTATTCGCACAAAAGCGCGTGAGCCTGGGCGGGCTCGATGCGGCAGTCGTCTTGAGACATTAGTTCGCGTCCTCCAAACCGATTCCTTGCGCGTTTGCTACGTCCTTCAACAACCCGCGCAGCTGTTTTCTTCCACGGTGCAGCCGGGACATCACTGTGCCGATGGGAATGTCCAGCGCTTCGGCGATTTCCTTGTAGGCCAAACCCTCGACGTCGGAGAGGTAGACGACCATGCGGTAGTCGTCGTTAAGCGAGTTCATCGCGTCGCCGATTTGCTGGTCCGGAAGATTGTCCAGCGCTTCAACCTCAGCCGATTGCAGGCCGGTCGAATCGTGCGAGCTGGTGGTGTACAGCTGGCGGTCCGTGACGTCTTCGGCGGACGTCTCCAGCGGGCGGCGCTGCTTTTTGCGGTAGCTGTTGATGTACGTGTTCGTCATGATGCGGTACATCCACGCCTTCAAGTTCGTGCCCTCTTTGAAGGAATCGAACGCGTTGAACGCCTTGAGGTAGGTCTCCTGTACCAGGTCCTCTGCGTCTTGCGGGTTGCGCGTCATCCGCAGGGCGCCGCCGTAGAGCTGGTCCAGCAGCGGCATGGCCTCCTCGGTGAAGCGGCGCTCGAGGTCTTTATCGGGCATGGGTGCCACTATAGCTAGGCTTGCTGCCATGGCTGCCCGTACCCGCGCTGGAAGCGCTTCAAACTGCCGGTATCGACTATGAGCTGCTCGAATACGCCGCGCACAGCGATCACTTCGGTGATCACGCCGTCGCGGAGCTCGGCCTGGACCCCGCGTTGACGCTGAAGACACTCGTGATCTCCCACGGCCGCGACTTCGCCGTGTGCTGCGTGCCGGTCTCAGGCCACTTGTCGCTGAAGAAAGCTGCCAAGGCTCTGGGCTGGAAGAACGCCGAGATGGCAGACCCTGCCGCCGCGCAGCGCATGACGGGATATGTCGTCGGCGGCATCTCGCCGTTGGGCACCTCCCGCACCTTGCCCACGCTTATCGACGCCTCCGTCGCCCACACCGACCGCATCACCTGCTCCGCCGGCCAACGTGGTCCCTCGTTCGCGGTGAGCCCGCAGGACCTCGCGGCGGCAGCGGGGGCTGAATTCGCCGACATCGCCAGCAGCTAGTTAAGCCGCCGGCGTTCCTTGAACGCGGCCCGGAAGGACGGTTTCTCCGCCACGGTCTCCCGGCGCGCGTTGAACAGCGGCGGGCCGTCCTCGTCTTTCTTCCAAGTGGGCAACAGGCCCCAGCGCGCGGAGTCGATCTGCGCGGCTGATTCGGCGATGCGGATCAGCGGCACCTGGTTGGTCGGCGCGATGTTGTACCGCGGCGGCGGGGTACCGTCGGGTGTGGCCACGTCAGTGACGCCGGGAAGCTGGCTGACGGCTTCGACGAGATCGTGGCCGGTGGTGAAGAGAACAAAGCGTCCGCACATGCTCGGTAATATTAACCGCATGACGCAACTCTGGCCCGCGCCCTACCACCCCGACCCCATCACCCACACCCAGGTGATTCCGGGGTCGAAGTCGTTGACGAACCGAGCCTACGTGCTCGCCTCCCTCGCTGACGGCCCATCGACGCTGGTCGGAGCTTTGCGTTCCCGCGACACCGACCTCATGGAGTCCGCACTGGAGAGCATGGGTGTGCAGTTCACGCGCAATGGGTACGCGGTCACAGCCACCCCAGGCGCGCTCACCGGCGCCCAGGTCGACTGCGGGCTCGCAGGCACCGTCATGCGGTTCGTGCCCGCCGTCGCAGCGTTCGCATCCGGGCCCGTGCTTATCGACGGCGACCCACAAGCCCGCTCCCGCCCCGTCTCGACCATCCTCAACGCCCTGCGTGACCTTGGCGTTGACGTGGAGGGGGATTCCCTGCCATTCACGGTGAATGGATCGGGATCGGCGCTGGGGGGACGGGTGGAGATTGATGCGTCGTCAAGCTCGCAGTTTGTGTCGGCCTTGCTTTTGGCTGGTGCCCGCTTTGAGCGCGGCGTGCAACTGGTGCACACCGGCGGGAAGCTACCGTCGATGCCGCACATCCAAATGACTGTCGACATGGTGCGCGACGCCGGCGTGACCGTTGAGACCGGCGACAACGAGTGGACCGTGCAGCCTGGCCCCATCGCCGGGCGGACGTGGATGATCGAGCCGGACCTGTCTAACGCCACCCCGTTCCTCGCAGCTGCGGCCGTGACCGGCGGCGAAGTGACTGTCCCTTTCTGGCCGCAGGAAACCACCCAGGCCGGAGACGCGATCCGCGGCATTCTCGAACGCATGGGCTGCAACGTCTCGCTGGTCCCCAACGGGCCGGCGCACGCGCTGAAAGTCACCGGCCCGGAAGGTGGAAAACTGCGCGGGATCTCGCTGGACATGAGTGACATCGGCGAACTCACCCCGACGGTCGCCGCGCTTGCTGCCCACGCCACCACACCGTCCGAACTCACCGGCATCGCGCACCTGCGCGGCCACGAAACCGACCGCCTCGCAGCGCTCTCCGCCGAGATCAACGCGCTGGGCGGCCAGTGCGACGAGCTTGACGACGGCCTGCGCATCACCCCCGCCCCCCTCCACTCCGGCACCTGGCACTCCTATGCCGACCACCGCATGGCCACCGCCGGTGCGATCATCGGTCTGACCGTTGAGGGTGTTTCCGTCGAGGACATCGGGACGACGGCGAAGACGCTGCCCGGGTTCGAGCACATGTGGTCCGGCATGGTCGGCGGTACCCATGGCTAGACGCGCCTCGCGGGACTTCTCCAGCTACGACGAATCCGATGTCCGCGTCCGCCCCGGCAAAGGCTCGCGCCCGCGGACAAAGGACCGGCCGAAACATGAAGATGCCGTCGTTGGCCTCGTCGTGTCGAAGGACCGCGGCCGGTGGGGCGTCGTCCTGGAGGAAGGCCCGGAGGCCGGCACGCGCGTGGTGTGCATGCGCGCCCGCGAACTCGGCCGCACTTCCATCGAGGTCGGCGACCGCGTCGGCGTCGTTGGCGACACCTCCGGCCAGAAGGACACCCTCGCGCGCATTGTGAAACGCCAGGAGCGCACGTCTGAGCTGCGGCGCACTGCCGATGACACCGACCCGTACGAGCGCATCGTCGTCGCCAACGCCGAGATCCTCCTCATCGTCTGCGCTGTGGCTGATCCCCCGCCGCGCACCGGTTTCGTCGAGCGCGCCCTCATCGCCGCGTTCGTCGGCGGCGTCACGCCTGTCGTGTGCTTGACCAAATCTGACCTGGACGACCCCGGCGAGTTCGAGCGCGAGCTGCGCGACTTGAACGTCGACGTCCTGCGCACCGGCATCGAGGATGACCTCGCGCATCTCCGCTCGCTTATCGACGGCCGCCTCTCCGCCCTCATCGGCCACTCCGGCGTCGGAAAATCAACCCTGGTCAACCGGCTCGTCCCCGACGCGAACCGTGAAACCGGGGAGGTCTCCGGGGTTGGTAAAGGCCGCCACACCTCTACTCAGTCGGTGGCGCTCGAGCTCCCCGCCGATGGGGACACCGCACAGGATGGCGCGACCGAGGTTGAATCCGGCGGGTTCGAGTCTGGCGGCTGGATCATCGACACCCCGGGTATCCGCTCCTTCGGCCTCGCCCACGTCTCGCCAGACGATGTCATCGCGACGTTCCCGGATCTTGCCGAGGCGACCGAGGCCTGCCCCCGCGGCTGCACCCACATGGGTCCGCCAGCTGATCCGGAATGTGCGTGGGGCCAGCTCGCCACCGAGACCACCGACACCGCTGACACCGCTGCGCCCGCTGACACCGCTGCGACCGCCTCGGGCGGCGAGGATTCGGTGATCCGCCGCCGGGTCGACGCGGTCCGCAGCCTGCTTGCGGCCCTCCGCATCAACGAAACCACCTACGACTAGGTACCCGCAGCCGCCCCAGCAGGCTCCCAGCAGGCTCCCGGCAGACCTCCCCACCGCGAATGACTAGTTCCAAACAGCTTGTTTGTTGGTTTATCGGCCCCAAATCGAACGAACTAGCTGTCTGGAACTAGCTAACCGGTGTTATGTCCATGAGGTTTTTGGACACGGAGTCCGGTGACTTTTTGGGCGTGGAGTCGGTGGGGTTTTTGGACATTG
>NZ_JAGPZA010000025.1:0-27350 GCF_024454095.1 Corynebacterium sp. CCUG 69979
TCCGAGGTAGTGGTCTCCTCAGAGGTAGTGGTCTCCTCCGACGTGGTGGTTTCCTCAGAGGTAGTGGTCTCCTCCGAGGTAGTGGTCTCCTCAGAGGTAGTGGTCTCCTCCGACGTGGTGGTTTCCTCAGAGGTAGTGGTCTCCTCCGAAGTAGTGGTTTCCTCAGAGGTAGTGGTCGGCGGGCTGGTTTCCTCCGACGTAGTAGTCGGCGGGGTGGTTTCCTCCGACGTAGTAGTCGGCGGGGTGCACTGCCCAGAGTTGGTGAGCGTCACAGCAACGTTCGAGGCATTCTCGTTCTCGATAGTGATCTGCTGCTGGGAGAACGCGGGCGCCTCGAAGGTAACATCTTCGATCGCCGGCTGAACCTCGCTGAATTCGACTACGGTGCCAGCCGGCAACATGTCGTAACCGCGGATAGTGTGGCCATTCTTCACGGTGTCGGTGTAGGTGATCACCTTTCCATCGCGCTCACCACGGCGTTCGCTCTCCGGGTACTTGTTCTCCTCGAAGCCTTCCGGCAGGGTGATCTTCACGTTGACTCGGTAGCCAGCTCCCCCAAGAGCACCGCAGGCCTCTCCGCCCTCGACCTGAACCTTCTTGGTCAGTGAGAAGGAACCCGTGTTGACACCTTCGATGGTGCCGTAGCCTTCGGTGTTCCAGAAGACTTCCGCCTCAGCGCTAGTGGTGGTTTCACCGGCCGTCACCTCGACAGTGTTCGAGTAAGTGCCACCTTCCAAAGTGACCGGGTTCAAACGCTGGGTCCAGTAAGTCAGGTGAATATCCTGGCCCTCTTGCCACTCACCAGTGTGGTCTACACCAGTTTCAGGATCCTTCCCCTTGAGCGGTTTGATCGTAACCGCCAGCTCCTTGCCGTTGTTCAAGATCTCGAAACTTGGATTCAAAGGATGAGTCTGGTTCTGGAGGTTTCGTTGGGAAGCACCCCTACGTTCTTCCCCCTGAACGGGCTCGATGGCGTTGATGTGCTTGTGGTTATCACTCGTAAGCGTATCTCTGATCACGATTTGATCGGAGCCCGCGAATGAGTCATACGGGATTAGGACGTTCCAGAGGAGGTACTCGTCGCTGAGTCCTGCAATGTGAGCACTCTTTTCCAGCTGGTCGACTGGGTTATATTTGTCGATCTTGCCCTGATCCTTCACACCACCAGGCACATTCGCACTGACGGTGCGCTCCTGATTGCCATTTACCGTGAACGGGTAGCTCTCCTCCGTATTGGCCTTTTCGGCCTGGGCGCGCAGCTCGATGACGCCCTTGACGTTGTCCTTTTCCTGGAATGCATTGTTCAGCGTACAAACAAGGGTCTGGGCGCCGTTCGCCACAGAGCACGTACCACCGACGACGCCACCCTCATCTTTAAGGTCGAACTCTGTTCCCGCCTGGGGCTTGAACGTTTCCGGGAAAGCCACTTCGAATGTATCGTCCGCTTCGAATGGAGCGTTTGCAGCCCAGTTCATGGAAACTGAGACGTTATTGCCTTTTACAATGTTGGGGTTTTCGTCCCCCGGCTCAGCCTGCTTAGTGATAGTTACATCCGAGATGGTTACGTCCACCGTATCGGCGTTAGCCGTCGGCACTTGTTTCATACCGAACGCTGCTGCCATCACTACGGCGACGACTGTCACCAGAGCGATCAGCGTTCGACGCAGGCCGACTGTCATGCCGGCTGCATTCTGATTGTTCATGTTCACTCCTGCTTCCTCTAGTTAGGATTCGGCTCAATACCGAAAAGGAGTGCTCGGTACCGCCGTAAACTCGTATCCTCTGCCTCTTATGACGTTGTTTTAAGCATGTTGACAGAGACGGTTGAGATCGTAGCACTGTTGATTAATAGGTCAAGTCTTCGCCAACATTCTTTTAGCGCACCCCCTCTCCCAGCTCAGTGACCGGCGGTTACATATAACCGAGCGCCAAAGTTTCCCAAATGATGTGCAAGTTTTCCGCGCTTCGGGCCTACACTTCTACAAAGTGCGTCAGGTTCCGTCCAGGTTCACGCCATGAAAACTTCGGGACTTTCACAATCAGGAGTTGCGGGCACGATCAGTCCCTATATGATTGACGCGGTAACTACATGCCATCGGTGCATGCTTCGTACCTCCTTGAGCAAGCCTAAGTCGCTAAACCCGTCGATTGTTCCGCTCGAATATACGGGGACCAACGCGCCCCACACGATGCTCACCCTCGAGAAGAAGAAAGCCGGGTAATGAAGAAACGTGCTGTCCACCGTGCCTTCGCTGTCGCGCTCGCGGCAGCGATCACGCTTCCGCCAATGAGCTTCGCTGAACCTGACGATCCAGCGCACAACGTTTCCCAGGAGTGCGCTCGATTCCGCACCGACTACGACTTCAATACGTTTAACTGGGCCGGTTTCGAATGGGGCATTCGCGAACGAAACCACTACATGCCATGGGGCGGACCGCAAGCAGCCGCTCCAGGAGAAGAAATCGGCAACTGGGTTAACGGTGCCTCAGTGAATGATGCGGGGGACCTCGCCGTGCGCAACGAAGGAATCCGCGGCGGTGTGGAGCTGATGACCACCGAATCGGTGGGATATGGAACCTACACGCTCGAATACTCTGCCGACTTCGACCACATGGACCCCAGTAGCGTGTTGGGAATCTTCCTCTACGATCTCGCTGCACAGGTCGACGACACGCACATCACCCAAGGCGGGTTCACTGAAATCGATTTCATCGAGATCAGCCGCTGGGGCGAAGAAGACTGGGCACTGCCGCATGCTGGTGTCACCTACTATCCCGACGATCTGACCAAGGCCCCGGAACCCGGTGACGGCATGTTTATCAGCGGCTTCGATATCCCCGAGGGGCCGCAGAGGTTGACCACGGTCGCCGAGTGGCGCGAAGGCTTTCTCCGCGTGACGACGACAACATCCGACGGCACTATACTGAGCGATGTCACAGCGACGGAACGGGTACCGATCGACAACGGCACCCAACAGCTACACATCAATCTGTGGACTTCCGCAGCGAATGAGGAACTCTATCCTCAGGCTCAACCGGACGAGGTCGTCTTCCATTCGTTTACGTTCATTCCCGATGCGTCCTGCCCAGAACCATCCCCGGAATCCACCGAAGAAAGCACACCGGCTAGCCCCATTGCCACCGAGGAGAGCGCTGAGCCGACCACCAGCTCCACCGGTGCTCCGACAACAGCTCCGACACCGCCAGATTCGTCGGCACCATCGGAGCCCCCGACAGCTCCACCACCTTCCAGCGCAGTCACGCCTACAACGACGGATAGCTCTGGAAAGGTTGAGACGGATACCGCGCCGTCAAAGCTTCCGTTGCCGGCTACTTATCCAAGTGAGTCCCCGTCCGCTCCCGCGTCTGGCCGGCCTGCCTCTGAAGGTGTTCAGCCTTCTGGTCCCCCCACTGCCCCATCCGCAGAGGGACGGCGACCGATTCAATCAGTGCCGTCCGGCGCGACGGCGTTGACGGATCGAACGGCGCGCTTCATCGGATAAGAACAATCAAGTGGGTCGACTACTGAACGCAGTCCACCCGCTTCTTTACGGCCAGCTCCATGTTCATTGATTCAGTAACCAAGCCTTGAAAGAGTCAAGATCGGCCCTGAATATCCAAGCAATCCTCACCCACTTGACGGGAAATAGAAGGCGAGCCGAGGGAACGCTCCCTCAGCTCGCCTTTTCTAGGTAGTGGTTAGCTCCTAGCCGATGAAATCAGCAACTCCATTGCCCTTCTCAGTCGCACCAGACGGCACCGACTGAATCGGCTGACGCCCATCGCTGGGCGCACCAGGCTTCACCGGTTGTTCGGGAGTACCAGGCTGCGCCTGCTGGGGCTTGTCACCCTCGCGCGGCGTTTCGGGCTTCGGGTTGTCACCCGGCTTGCCTGGCTGCGGGGTGTCACCCGGCTTACCCGGTTGAGGGTTGTCATCCGGCTTACCCGGCGTCGGGGTGGAAGACGTACCCGGACCCTGGTTGAACAGCCAGATCAGACCCGGAATGACCGGAACCAAAAGCAGGAGCCACCACAGGTTCTTCTTGTCATCGGAGCTTCCCGGCTCCTCCGGGGTGTCCGCGCCCGGCGTATCGGTGCCCGGGGTGTCCGCGCCCGGCGTATCGGTGCCCGGGGTGTCCGTGCCCGGCGTATCGGTGCCCGGAGTGTCCGTGCCCGGCGTATCGGTGCCCGGGGTATCGGTGCCCGGAGTGGCTCCAGACGTGATCGGGTTCGAAAGGGCGATCTCGAAGCAGTCATTGCCCTTGATCTGGATCGTGACCGTCTTACCCTTATCCTTCACAGGCTTGTCTTTGATGTGGGGGTGGCCTTCCTTCACGATGAAGACCTCCTCGCCGTAACCGAAGCCCCCGAGGTTAGGCTTCTCGCCCTCAGAGAAAGTCACCTTGGTGCCGATCGGGAGGTGCGAGAATGCGATACCCCTCTCGTCGCCGCCGACAGCTGCGTAGGATTCGGGGTCTGCGTCGACGTTGAGCTTCACCTGCGCCTTGTTGTCTCCAACGAGCTCGAACTCTTTACCCTCAAGCACAGCCTCACGGTTGGTGCCCTCCGGGAACTCGAAGGTCATGTTGACCGGGAACTGCTTCCCCTCCGCAAGCTCCTTCGCTTTAGCCTTATCCTCATCGGTCAGCTTCGAGTAGTCGATCTGCTTTTTGATGTGGAACTCGCCCGGAACCGTCTTCCTGATCGGGTTCGTCAGCGTGACCTCGAAGCAATCGTCGCCTTCGAACTCAATGGTGACGGTCTTGCCCTCATTTTTCAGAACTCTTTTATCGCCAGGGGAGACCTGCTCAGCGATGAACTTCTCCTCGTCAAAGTGGAAGCCATCGAGCTCCGGCTTGCCGGTCTCCGAGAGGGTCACCTTCGTGCCTGCCGGGATGTCCGAGAACGCCAGGCCCCTCTTATCAGCGTAGGCACCAGTACCAACCCGGAGATCCACGGTCTTCGTGTTGTTGCCATCCAGCCCAAGCTTCGCCGGAGCGGTTTGCCCCTCCGGGAACTCGAACTCCATGGTCACCTCGAAGGTGGCGTCCTTCAGCTGCGTCTCTGCGTCAGGCTTATCCTCGTGAGCCAGGTTCGAGTCTTCGATTTCCTTCTTAATGTGGAACTCGCCCGGTTCCCCATCAGTGTGCGCCCGCTCAGACTCGTGCTGCTCGGCACGCTCTTCAGCCTCGGATTCGGCAGTCTTGGCCTGTTCCGACTCGCCGTGAACGTGCCCATCTTCAGTCGCGTTAGCTGTGGGAACAACATTGCCCCCGAAAGCTGCAGCGACGAAGACGGCGAAAACCGTCACCAACGCGATGAGGGTTGCACGCAGGCCTTTACGGCCCACGAGACTACGCTGCGCGTCCATGAATCACTCCTTGATTAGTCGATATCTGTTTCGTCCTGATGGCGATACCGACAAGAGTGATCGGCACGTCTCGAACGTCGCTCACAGTTTTAGTTTAAATTCTTAGGTAACTGTCAGAGCACGTTGAGCATCGTACCCAGTTTTCAATTATATGTAAAGGCTGACGGAGAACTTTCTACGAAATTCCTGAGCAAGGCTTAAATTGGTTCTGCAACAACGAATACGTTGTCTGCATAACCGAGCGTTCCACCGACGAACTCACCACCGCATGTGATCAACACGAGCTTGTTCTCACCAGTCGAATCATTCACCTCTTCAGGCAGAGCCCCTTCCTTGGAGGCGCGGAAGGGGGGTTTGGTGACGCGGTAGGTGTGGGTGGTGCCGTCGATAAGCACGGAGACCTCATCGCCCGCCGCAAGCTGCGTGAAGTTGTAAGCGAAACCCTGGCCCTGCGTCTGGTGGTTCACGTGACCAGTGATCACGGTGGACCCCTTCGACTCCGGATCGCCCGGAATCGCGGACGACGCGTACCACCCGAGACGACTGACGTCCTCCGGCGGAATGAGCGCACCCTCAGCCGTCAGGCCCACCATCTCGACCGGCGCGGTGCCGATGCTCATCTGCAACGCCATCTCATTGATGTCCTCATGGCTTTGAGGGACCGGTTTGAGCTCCTCTTCTTGCTGACCGGAATCGTCGACATAGCCGTCCTCGATAATTTCGGGCGCCGCGCTCGTCTGAGGCTGCGGTGCCTCCGACGCCTCGTCTGTGTCGTCGCTTCCTCCCCACGGGATGAAAACAATGGCGCAAATCAGGGCGACTGCGCCGATTAGCGCAGCGAGGATCAGGGGCAGCTTCTTATTCGAGCTTTCGGTCGCTTCGCTTTCCCGGGTGTCATCCGGGTACTTCTCGTAGGAAGTATCTTCCGGATCCGGCAGGTTCTTGGGGTTTGGTGTCGCAGTACTCATCGCGAAATATCCTAAATCATACTTGGGCTGGAAAGGGACATCGATACCCAAGCAATTGTCATTGTCTTGGGAGGAAACTAAAAGACGGGCTAAAGGATCTCTCCCTTCAGCCCGTCTTTCACGGTGAGCGGTTAATTTTTAGCCGATGAAGTCCGGGACGTTACCGCTCTTCGCAGTTGCGCCGGACGGCACAGACTGGATGGACTGGCGGCCGCCACCCGGCTTACCGGGCTGTGCGAGTTTCCCACCAGGGGCTCGTCCAGGCTGGCCGGACTCAGCCTGCTGGGGTTTGTCGCCGTTTCCACCCTTGGGTTCATTGCCTTGGTTGCCCTTGGGTTTGTCACCCTGGCCTTCCGAACCACCCGGCTCGTCCGTAGCGGGCTTATCTCCCCGGCCCGGCGCTGGCTCACCCGGGGATGGCTTGCCCGGTGCCGGGTTCGAGGAACCGCCCGGGAAGTTGTCGATCAACCACTTACCGATCGGAATGACCGGGACCAGGAGCAGCAGCCACCACGGGAAGGCAGAAGAACCTTCCTTGTTGGGGTCGTTGTTGCCGTTGGTTCCGCCGTCGTCTTCACCGTCGGTCCCGTCGTTGTTGCCGCCGGTCTCACCGTCGCCGTTGTCGTTGGTCTCTCCGTTGTTGCCGTCGCCGTCGGTTCCGTCACCGTTGCCTCCGGTCTCAACGTCATCGTCACCGTCGTTGGTTCCGTCACCGTTGCCACCGGTCTCGCCGTCATCGCCACCGGGGATGGTCTGCTCATCCGTGGTGGTCGGTTCCGGCTGCTCATCCGTGGTGGTCGGCTCCGGCTGCTCCTCCGTGGTGGTCGGTTCCGGCTCCTCGTCCGTCGTGGTCGGTTCCGGCTCCTCGTCCGTCGTGGTCGGTTCCGGCTCCTCGTCCGTCGTCGTCGGCTCCGGCTGCTCATCCGTGGTGGTCGGTTCCGGCTGCTCATCCGTGGTGGTCGGTTCCGGCTGCTCGTCCGTGGTCGTCGGTTCCGGCTCCACGTCAGTCGTGGTCGGCTCCGGCTCCACGTCAGTCGTGGTCGGCTCCGGCTCCTCATCCGTGGTGGTCGGTTCCGGCTGCTCGTCCGTGGTCGTCGGTTCCGGCTGCTCATCCGTGGTCGTCGGTTCCGGCTCCTCGTCCGTTGTCGTCGGTTCCGGCTGCTCCTCCGTGGTGATCGGCTCCGGCTCGTCTTCAGTCGTGGTCGGCTCCGGCTGCTCGTCCGTCGTCGTCGGCTCCGGGTTCTCCGAGCCGTCGGTCGGCTCCGGCTCCACGTCAGTCGTGGTCGGCTCCGGCTCCACGTCAGTCGTGGTCGGCTCCGGCTCCTCGTCCGTCGTGGTCGGCTCCGGCTCCTCGTCCGTCGTGGTCGGTTCCGGTTGCTCCTCCGTCGTCGTCGGTTCCGGTTGCTCCTCCGTGGTGGTCGGCTCCGGCTCCTCGTCCGTCGTCGTCGGTTCCGGCTGCTCCTCCGTCGTCGTCGGCTCCGACTGCTCCTCCGTCGTCGTCGGTTCCGGCTGCTCCTCCGTGGTGGTCGGCTCCGGCTCCTCGTCCGTCGTCGTCGGCTCCGGGTTCTCCGAGCCGTCAGTCGGCTCCGGCTGCTCCTCCGTGGTGGTCGGCTCCGGCTCCTCGTCCGTCGTCGTCGTCGGCTCCGGCTCCTCGTCCGTTGTCGTCGGCTCCGGCTGGTCCTCCGTCGTGGGCGGCACCGGTTGTTCCGTTGTAGGCTGCGGACAAGACTCGATCCTATTGGTCAGCTCGATAGTCGCATTCTCTGCGGCGTTCTCGATCGTCACGGTCTGGCCCGGGCTGTATTCCGGATCAGCGAATTCAACACCGGCGATGTCCGGCTTCACCTCAGTAATGGTGGCCTTGGAACCCTGGGGCAGTGAGTCGTAACCGGTGAGCGTCGTACCGGGCCGTAGGGCCGCAGTATAAGAAATCTTGCCGTCGGCGGGTTGCGCCTCAGTCTGCTTGACCGTTCCCGGGAACTGGAAGTTCGGCCCGACTGAGTCCGTCACGTCGATGTCGATCTGGACCGTAAAGGGCTCCTCGATTCGTGCAATGCACTCCTGCTCACCGATCACGGTCTTCGTCAATGCGAATGAGCCGCGCTCAACACCCGCACCCGCTGCAGCAGCAGCGGCGTCGTAGGTGTGCTCCCCAGCGTTGCGCTCCTCAGCCGCAGTCGTGGTCTCGATGCCCTGCGAGTCAGTAACAACGACGTTCGCCGAGTTTTCGAACTTATCACGGTCCTTCGGGTCACCGACGAATTCCGTCTGGTAGGTGATCTTCAGGTCCCACTCTGGGTTCCAGCCACCGCTCTGAGGGGCGATGTCCGCAGCGAAACCGCGACCCCCATCCTGGGCGGTGACGTTGCTGTTCGGCCACGCCTGATTCTCGCGGCTCAGATCCTCCTGGTAGACGTAGACAACCCTGTTGGGGTCATCAAACCCGACGTACGCGTGGTTTCGGCTTTGCAGCTGGTCAGTGATGCGGACAGACCTGGCCTGACCGTTCTCATCAGTGAGGTTCTCAGCGGGGATGATGATCGTCCAGTCGATGACATTGTTTGCGTAATCGATGGTTCCGTACTTCGAAACGCGGTCTTCTTTGCCTTCCGGCAGCACGTACGGCACCACGCTGCCGCCAGGGATAGCAACGGAGAGCGGTTCACCGCCCGGTACGGTGTTGAACTTCCAATCCGGGCCCGGGGTCTCACCGAGCCCCACATTCAGGCCGATCGAGCCAGTCACACTATCCTGATTGATGTCCCGGTTGAAGGTGCAAACCAGGGTTCGTTCCTGCACTTCGCACGACCCAGCCTCTTGACCCGAAACGCTAAACGGCAGCTTGTTAGCAGGCGGCAGGATCTCTGTCGGGAAGTCGATGGACATTGTCTGGCCCTGCTCAATGGTGCCGTTTGCCGTCCACGGGAAGCTGAGGCTCACACGGTCACGCGTATCCAACTGCTTGTCAATCGGCTGACCGTTCTGCGTCACTGTCGGCTGCCCAAAGGTCACCGGTGCCGGGTTAGCATTCTGGGCCTCCGAGCTCGGCACAAGATTGAACATGGCTCCTGTAATGAACAGAGCAAATGCCGTCACTACGGCAACCAAAGTCCTTCGCGGGCCAGCAATTTGCACGCCGCGTTGTTGATCTTTCAAGGGTCGCTCCCAATCGTGATTTGCAATTTGGCCCGAGACCCGGACATCTTCCGTGAGAATCGTTTTACTTCCTCCGGAACTCGCACCGAGCCCACATGGCCGCCTCCGCCTGTTCCAAGGCGGTATACAGCTTAGAAGTTATCACGTACAGGACATTGCCGGATAGTCCCCATGACAATAGATTCCTTGATGGAGCAAAAAAGTCGACTGGGAAGGCTCCGTCGAAAAGCGAAAAGCTTTCACCGCTCCATGATGTCGTTGCGCACGATCGTCTGGTCGCGGCCCGGACCCACACCGATGTAGGACATGGGGGCGCCGGAGAGCTCCTCGAGACGCAGAACGTAATCCTGGGCGCGCTGCGGCAGCTCCTCGAAGGTGCGGCAGCCGGTGATGTCCTCGTCCCAGGCGGGCATGGTCTCGAAGATCGGCTCAGCGTGGTGGAACTCGGACTGGGTCAACGGCATCTCGTCGTGGCGCACACCGTCGACGTCGTAGGCCACGCAGATCGGAATCTCACCGATGCCGGTGAGCACGTCCAGCTTGGTCAGGAAGTAATCGGTGAAGCCGTTGACGCGCGCGGCGTAACGGGCGATGACGGCGTCGTACCAGCCGCAGCGGCGCTTACGCCCCGTGTTCACGCCGACCTCGCCGCCGACTCCCTGCAGGTAGTCGCCCCACTTGTCAAAGAGCTCCGTCGGGAACGGGCCCGCACCCACACGCGTGGTGTAGGCCTTGACAATGCCCAGCACGCCCGTGATCTGCGTCGGACCGATGCCGGAACCGACGCACGCGCCGCCCGCCGTCGGGTTCGAGCTGGTCACAAACGGGTAGGTGCCGTGGTCAACATCCAACATGGTGGCTTGGCCGCCTTCCATGAGGATGTGGTGGTTTTGGGCGAGGGCGTCGTTAAGCGTGCGCTCCGCATCGATGACCATGGGCTTGACGCGCTCGGCGTAACCCATGAAATAGTCCATGATCGCGTCGACCTCGATGGCCTTGCGGTTGTACATCTTCACCAGCATCTGGTTCTTCACGTCCAGGGCGGACTCGATCTTCTGGCGCAGGATGGACTCGTCGAACAGGTCCTGCACGCGGATGCCCACGCGCGCGACCTTATCCGCATACGTCGGACCGATGCCGCGCCCCGTCGTACCGATCGCGCGTTTGCCCAGGAATCGCTCCTGCACGCGGTCGAGCGTCTGGTGGTACGGCGTGACCAGGTGCGCATTGGAGCTGATCCGCAGGCGCGACGCATTGGCGCCGCGGGCCTCCAGGCCGTCGATCTCCTCGAACAGCGCCTCGAGGTTGACCACCACGCCATTGCCCAGCACAGGAGTCGCGTTTGCAGACAAGACACCCGCCGGCAGCAGCTTGAGCTCGTACTTCTCGCCGCCGACGACCACCGTGTGACCAGCGTTGTTGCCGCCGTTGGGTTTGACCACGTAATCGACCTTGCCGCCGAGGATGTCCGTGGCCTTACCCTTGCCCTCGTCGCCCCACTGCGCGCCGACAATGATGATCGCAGCCATGATTCGCTCCTTTGCGCTGGTTCGCGTCAAATTCCAGCGTCATTGTAGCGTGATGCGCATGCAGCTCATTCATTGCGCGTGCGCGTCCGGGGTCACGGTTCCAGGCGCTTCTGCCCATTTGCTTGCCGACGTCCCCTCCCGCCGCGACCTCACCTTCCTCGACTCTTTGGCCGAGGAGCTTTTGCCCGGTGGCACTGTTCCTTCCCTTGCGGAGATCACATCTTCGCCGTCGGTGCCGCACATGGGGGAGCCGGCGTTGGCCGGGCAGGCGCCGTTAGAGCGCTTACGGGTCGTGGTGTCCGGGTCTGATGCTGCCCTGGGAGCTGTACTGACGCGAATGATGCGGGCCGACTATATGTGGGCCGAGGTCGCCTACGTACCCGTTGATGTGGGGTCGCCGGCTGCGGTGCTGTGGGGGTTGTCTGAACTATCTACGTCCGATGCAGTCGCGTTGGCCGTGTCGGGCGGCGTTGCGCCGCTGCCGTGCATTCGGAATGACTCCGGTGTCGTCGTCGCCGGGTCTGCTGTTATTGGCAGCGCCGATGGAGGCCCATATATAGGTGAGGTCGTTGTCGACCAAGACGTGCTGCTGTTCAACGAGTCTGCGTCGCCGGGTGTGCCGGGCCCCTACGGGGTGCGGCTCGTGCCGACAGTTGGCGCGCCCGGCCTGGCCGCCGCCCAACTGGTGACTCCCGCGTCCGGAGTGCGGCGGCGTTTCCGGCGCGACGTGCCGCCGTCGGTTACGGATCCCTCGACCGTGTTGTCCGGGCGAGCGCTCCAGGCCGGAGGGCCGGCGATCGCTGTCACCGTCGACGGAGCGCAGGCGCCGAGGGCCGCCAACCGCGTAACGTTCTACCGGCACTTGAGGGATATTCAGGCAGTGCGGGCTTAGTTCACGGGAGGGTCCTCCGCGTAAAACGACGGCGAATTTTCCCGGGTGCCGCTTTCCGCCGATATGTGATTTATCTCACATTATCGGGTTTACAGGCGGCCTGTGACCTTTTCGTTACCTGGGCGAGACTGTCCGTTAGTTACCTGCGAGTGCACACCTGCACGTTTGCGCTGGTAACCGTTTATGGCGCGACATATTAACCATTTCTGTGACGTGCGCCCTCAATCTTTCGATTGATCTATGGGCAGTGGGGGTCCGCCGGTGCAGCCGCAGCGATCCATGGCTACGTTGGTGGTTGTTCGATTTCGACAAACCACTTAAGGAGAACACGCCAACATGGCTGACTACAACCGCATTGAAGACCTTGCAAACGCAACTGCATACGACGTTAATGGCGACAAGGTTGGTGGCGTAAAGGACGTTTACGTTAACGACACCACCGGCCAGCCGGACTTCGTCTCCGTCAACCACGGCCTGTTCGGTGGCGGCGACTCCATCGTCCCGCTGCGCGGCCACTCCCTGCAGGACGGCGAGCTGCACCTGGCCTTCGCTAAGGACCGCATCGAGGACGCCCCGGACCTGGACGAGAACGGCCACCTGACCAACGCTGACCAGGAGGCTTTCTACCGCCACTACGGCCTCGAGGGCGTTGAGGACCGTACCCAGTACGAGACCGGCGCTCCGGCTGCTGGCGCTGCTGCCGGTGCAGGCGCTGGTTACGGCGAGCACGCTGCTGACCGCGACCGCGCTGAGTTCGCTGACCGCGAGGGCGTTGCTGCAGACAACGACGGTTCCATCGTTCGCTCCGAGGAGCAGCTGAACGTTGACAAGGACCGCGTCGAGTCCGGCCAGGTCCGCCTGCGCAAGTACGTCGTTCACGAGACCGAGACCGTTGAGGTTCCGGTTGAGCGCGAAGAGGTCCGCGTTACCCGCGAGCCGATCTCCGAGGCAGACCGCGCTAACTACGACGGCCAGCTCGGCGAGCAGGAAGCATCCGTCACCCTGCACGAGGACCGCGTGAACGTTTCCAAGGAGTCCGTCCCGGTCGAGAAGGTCTCCCTGGACAAGGACACCGTTCGTGAGACCCACCAGGTCACCGAGGACGTCGCCAAGGAGCGCATTGAGACCGACGGCAACGTTGTCGACGAGACCGCGCGCGACATCCGCCCGGAGGACCAGCGCTAAACACGCCGCTTAGCGCCTAGCGCTAAGTAGTCTCTCTTTCTGGAGAATGGCCCCAGCTTCGGCTGGGGCCTTTCGCGTGCCCGGACGTTGCTGGCGCCTTGACTACAGTGCTCCCCTGTCTGCCCTGCCCCTCCCAGCCGTGCGCCCCGCTCCCCTGGCGCCCGCTCCTCCGCTTAGCCGCTGGAATACTGCTCGAGCTTATTCGCTAGATCGCATTCTTTTGACCTGCAAGTATAGGTGAGCAGTATTCCGGAAATCGCCCAGTAGTATTCCAGCCGACGGACGAGGCCGCCCAGAGTTAGGCCGGTTAGTCCTTATCCTCCGAGTCCTCGGCACCTTCGGGATCCCCTGCATTCTCAGCTCCGGGCCTGCGGGCCTCACGCAAGTCCGGCTCGTATGCCGGGGTCTCAGACGTCGGCGCCAGAACGGCGATAGCGGACTCACGGGACCACCCGCAGATCTGCAGCATGTCCACGATCAGGGAACGGGACTGCGCCAGCACCACCGCCGCAGAAAGGGCGGGCCGGGATTGTGACGAGTTACCACTGCCGCCAGGAGAAGAAGCAGCAGGCGCATGAGTCGACGAGTCCGACCGGGAGAACACGCTCTCCGGAGCTCCGCCGGGCGGCTGGGCAGAAGGGTCGAGAACGTCGAGGCCAGCCTCGACAGCCAGGTCGCGCAGCCGGTTCGTCAACGCCGGCATGCCTTGGGCCTGCGAAATCTTGGCGTTGACGTCCAGCATCGCGGCGAGGTCCAACGTGATGGCGGATAGCTGGTCGAGCAGCCAGATCTGTTTCGGGGAGACAGGGTCGTTGTCCTCTGCAAGGACGAGGGCACGGCGGGCCAGCACACGCGTCGTGCGGATCGCATTGTCGGTCGGCGTGACCATCTTCTCCAACGCGTCGACGTACCGGCGGGAACGCCACAGAAACGGAGATAGCCGCGCAGATTCGCGGCCGGATTTCGTGGCAGCCGTGATCGCCTCAATGTCGTTCTGGGTGCCGCGGATCGCCGACAAGGCTTCGGCTACTTGGGTGGGGTCTTGTGTGAGGAGGGCGTGGGAGACGTCGTTAAGCACGCTGCTGAGCACGCGCAGAACGTTGGAGATTTCGTGGCGTGCTGTCGCGAGCGGCGCTGATGGCAGAAGCGCAATCACTGCGAGGCCGACTGCGGAACCGATGAACGCGTCGATCGTGCGGTCGATGCCGGTGACGTCCGCGTCGGGCGGCATGATTGTGGCGATGAGGATCGAGCCGATGGCCACCTGATTAGCCACCAGCACCGACTTCGAGAAAAAACCCGCGAACAGCAACGACACCCCGACAGCCAGCGCGATCTGCCAGCCGCCGGTGCCCAGCGGGGCGAAGAGGAAATCACCGACCAGGACACCGAGGATGCAACCGAGGGCCATGTCGAAGGCGCGGTTGATGCGCTCGCCACCCGAGATGCCCACGATGATGACCACGGAGATCGGCGCGAAGAACGGCTGGGGGTGCCCCACCCACTCATGCGCGATGAAGTACGCCAACCCGGCCGCAATGCCCACCTGAATAGCCGCCAGCAGACGCTGGCGCACACGCCGAAACCGCGCGCCGATCGAGTTCTCGACGGCCACGATGCGCTCACGGGTGGACATCTTCTCCATACAGACATGGTAAAGGCCCCAGTCAAACCGGGGCCTTCAACGGAGAAAAACGAGTGTTTAACTGGACCTACTTGGACACGGTCTTGCCCACAGACTTCAGGTTCTCGCAGGCCACGACAACACGGTCAGCCATGGACTGCTCGGCCTTCTTCATGTAGGAACGCGGGTCGTAGGCCTTCTTGTTGCCCACCTCGCCGTCGATCTTCAGCACACCGTCGTAGTTCTCGAACATGTGGGATGCCACCGGACGGGTGAACGCGTACTGGGTGTCCGTGTCCACGTTCATCTTCACCACACCGTAAGACAGAGCCTGCTCGATCTTCTCTGCCTCAGAACCGGAACCGCCGTGGAAAACAAAGTCGAACGGCTGGTCGCCCGCGGACAGGCCGAGCTTCTCCACAGCGGCCTGCTGGCCCATCTCCAGCACCTCCGGTTTCAACTTCACGTTGCCCGGCTTGTACACGCCGTGCACATTGCCGAAGGTCGCAGCCAGCAGGTAACGGCCGTTCTCGCCGGTGCCGATCGCGTCGATGGTCTTCTCGAAGTCCTCGCGCGTGGTGTACAGGTTCGCGCCGGCCTTCGCCTGGACGCCGTCCTCCTCGCCGCCGACAACGCCGATTTCCACCTCGAGGATGATGTTCGCCTTGCGCGCCTTCTCCAGCAGCTCCTGGGCGATCTCCAGGTTCTCGTCGATGGGGATAGCGGAGCCGTCCCACATGTGGGATTGGAACAGCGGCAGCTCGCCGGCGTCCACACGCTCCTGCGAAATCGCGATGAGCGGACGCACGTACTCGTCCAGGACTTCCTTTTGGCAGTGGTCGGTATGCAGCGCGACGTTGATGTCATAGTGCTCCGCGACCTCGTGCGCGAACGCAGCCAGTGCCTTCGCGCCGGCGACCTTGTTCTTCACCGACTGGCCGGAACCGAACTCCGCACCACCGGTGGAGAACTGGATGATGCCGTCCGACTCCGCCTCCGCGAAACCGCGCAGAGCAGCGTTGATCGTCTCCGAGGACGTGCAGTTGATGGCCGGGAAGGCGAAACCGCCCTTCTTGGCCGTATCGAGCATCTGGTTATAAACCTCAGGGGTTGCAATAGGCATGGGGAGTCCTTTTCACTCGCGTGCGTCTGACACCCCCAGTATGCCCGTGTTGCAGCCCCGGCGCAGCAGCTTTCACCTCGCCGTGAGTTTCGCCGCGGCCTCCAGAAGCATCCAGCCAGACAATTGCACCGACAGATCACGTTCAGCAATGCGCGGCGCACTCACCGCTTCGCTTATCGACGCCGGCCCCATCCCATAGTTATGCGGCAACCTCGCCCCGCGAGTCCACCGGGCCGGGAAAATCGGCAAACCATCGACCTCGAGACGGTTCGACCACAGCGCCTCCGCACTGGCCATGACCAGCCGTTGGGCGGCCTTGGCGGTGGCGGCGTTGGCGGGGTCGTCTGGCAGGCGCAGCGCCACATCCGCGAGGTAACGGGCCAGGATACCCTTGAACAGGCCGCCATCACCGGCCGCTGCCCCATCAGGCCCGCCGTCCGCCGGGTTATCAATCACACCGGCCGGGGTTGCCGAGTGCATCCCGATCGCCTGGACCAGCGCACGAATCTGCGCAATGTACTCCATCTGCGCTTCGGGTTGATCCTCCAGGGCCAGGGCGATCTCGAGCGCCGCGCCCAGGACCGTGCCTTGGTTGTAGGTGTAGGTGATGGAGGTGGGGCGGGGGCCGTCGACAAGCAAGCGGATGCCATCCTGAATCAACCCGTTATCCGCGTGCAGGTTGGTGAAGATCCAGTCCAGCACCTCGCGTGCCTTATCCACCCTGCCCGTGCGGGCCATCATGATCGCCGCCGGGCCGTTCGCCGGGACGTTGAAGAAGTTCTCGTCCGTGCGCCACGGCAGCACACCGGTCAACGAATCCAACCCGGCAAGAATGTTGAACTCCAGGTCGACCAACTGCTTCGGGCGGCTAACCTGCTCCGAATCCGTCACTCGGTTGAGTGCCAGGGCGAGCCAGGCCTTGTCGTCGTAGTAGCGGTTCTTGCTCACGTTGCCGCGGTTGCGGATCCGGATCGCGCGCATTGTCCGCACGATCACCGCGCGGCGGGCCTTCGTCGATCGGCGCTGTTCCGCATCGATCAAACAGTCCAGATAGTGAGCCTGCCACCAGTAATGCCACGTCGCGAACGTTTTCTCCCGCGCCGTTGGCGGCCACGCCGTCACCGCCAGGTTCGTTCGGGGAAGCCCCCACAGGCGCGAAGCGTGACGATCCTGAATCGCCATCTCCGCCAAATCCGCCCTGTGCGCCCACGTCTCCGGCACGGGGCCAGCGTTCCCACTGTTCACGAATCTCCTACCTGACAGATCTCTAGTAATGCCGTTCTAATTATCGCAGCTTTCAATGCCCACGTTAGGTTTTACATTCTCCCGCAAGTATTTTCCATGAAGTTTTGAGATTCGCTGGGGGCGTGTCACATGCCGGCGCGTTGTGGGCGTGTCTAGCACCGTAGGGCCCATCCCGAACTCAACCCCGCCCGCCCCATGGATCACATGCAACCCATCCACCTCTACCGTGTCACCCGCGGGGCGTTCGAGTGACTGCGCTGCGCAAAACTTTACATGCGTTCGAACTTATGCTTGTAAACGTGCAGGTAGAGAATTTCTAGCGCTTTACCAATATCATCGGAATGTCAACTTTTGCACACGGGGCATCCGGACCGAGCCCGGCACCAATTTCACCGGCGCCGCGGCGGCCCCGCTTACCCTCACCACGCGTGCGAGAGGTCTGCGTGCTGACGGATCCACGTGTGCATCGCAATCCCAGCTGCAACCCCGGCATTGATCGACCGTGTCGAGCCGAACTGGGCGATCGAACACGTCATCACCGCCGCTTCCTGAGCCTCCGCCGTCACGCCGGGACCTTCCTGGCCGAACAAGAGGACGCAATCGCGGGGTAATTCGGCTGTTTCGAGGGGCACGGAGCCGGGAGTGTTATCGATCGCAACGACAGCAAGGCTCCGCGCGGTCGCCCATTCCAGCAGGTCATCCACCGTCTCGTGGTGGATGATGTGCTGGTACCGGTCGGTCACCATCGCCCCGCGCCGATTCCACCGCTTGCGACCGACGATGTGCACCGCCTCCGCCATGAAAGCGTTCGCCGTGCGGACGACAGTGCCGATGTTCATGTCGTTCTCGAAGTTCTCGATCGCGACGTGGAACGGGTGCCGCCGCTGATCCAGATCTTCCCGGATCGCCTCGAGCGACCAGTACCGGTAGGCATCGACAACGTTGCGGCGATCACCGTCCCGAAGAAAATCTTGGTCGTAACGGGGATCGGTGGGCCACTCCCCTTCCCACGGGCCGACACCGTGGCGGCCTTCCTGCCACTCGGTAGGGCCGCGGTCATGCGGGCCGCGGTCGGACTCGGGGTTATGCAAGGTCGAGGTCTTCGAGGCCGAGGAGGTGGCGGTAGGTGAGGCCGGCGTCGTTAAGCGCTTGGGCAGCACCCGTGGCACGGTCGACGACGGTGGCCACCGCAACCACCTCGGCGCCCTCCTCGCGGCACGCCTCAACCGCGGTGAGCGGCGAGTTGCCCGTGGTCGTGGTGTCTTCAACGACCAGCACGCGCTTGCCCTCGATGGATGGGCCCTCGATGCGGCGCTGCATGCCGTGCTTTTTGGTTTCCTTGCGGACGACGAACGCGTCAATACGCCGGCCGGCCGCGTGCATGATCGCCGTGGCAACCGGGTCCGCGCCGAGGGTGAGGCCGCCGACGGCGTCGAAGTCGAGGTCGGAGGTCATCTCGCGGATGAGCTTGCCAATCAGCGCACTCGCCTCATGGTGCAGAGTCGCCCGGCGCAGGTCAACGTAGTAATCCGCCTCGGCGCCGGAGCTCAGCGTCACCTTGCCGTGCACGACCGCGAGCTCCTTCACCAGCTCCGCAAGCCGGGCCTTGTCGCGCGGGTTAATCCCCGGGTGGGTGCCCTCGGGGTACTGCTTGCCAGTCGGGTTCGCGGGGTTGAAGTCACGCGCGGGGGTCGCATAGTCAGGCTGCTGTGGAGTATTCATGCTCCCCAGGGTAGCTGTTCAGCGTTCAGACTCGCTGCCGCCGTCGCGGAAGATGGAAGGGGGTTGGGGTTTGCGGGTGACGCGGGTGCCGTCGTTAAGCATGCGTCTGCGTTCGCCCGTCGCGATGGCGTTGACCTCGTCCGATCCGACTTCGTGGTCCTCGATTGGGCCGCGCGCGCCGCCGGTGAGACGCGTCGGCATTTCGACGGGATCTTCCGGGCGCACCACATGCGGCCGCGACGGCTCCTCGGGTTCCTGGGGTTGCGCCGCGGTGGGCATTTGCGGCTCCCCCATCTCGCGCGACGGGCTGGCCACCTCCAGCGTCGCCCAGGTTTGCGGGGGGAGGGTGCGCGCTGCGTCGGCAAGCAGCGCCAACGGGGCGAAGACGTCGTCCCACTCAGGCTCGTCCAGCTGCGCGATCACCCACTCCGTCTCGAACCACACCGCCGTGACCTGCGGAGGAAGCATCTCCACGGCCGTCTGTACCCGAATATCAATCATCCGCTCAACCGGCCCCGCATCCGACGCCAACACCGTGAACCCTTCGAGCTCAGAGACCTTCACCAGGTCGTCGGCCGGCCCCTCAACGCCACGCCGCATATCGACGACAACATCACTCGGCATCCCCGTCCCCATCGCCACCACCGGCGTACCGGCAATATCAGCAATGCGCGTTTCATGCCCGAAGCGCGTCCCGGTCAGCACGTCCTTGAGCACAACGCCTGACGACGCCGCCCCCCGCGTCCACTCATCCGCCAAAAACTCATCCTCTTTGGCGTAGGTGAACCCGTTCTCCTCGGCCCACTCGCGCCAAGCCTTGCGATTCTTCGGGGTCCTGGGTTTTGGTTTTTCTGGCGTGGTGGATTTTTCTTGGGCGGCGGGGGCGGTTTCGGCGGGTTCGGCGGACGCGTCGGAGTTTCCGGGCTTGCTCGCTTTGACGGCCTTTGCGGCCTTTCCCAGCTTTGGCAGCTTCCAGCGTGTGGACGCCTTTTTCGACGCCGGCTCGGCCTCAGGCTCGGGGGCCGGCTCCGGTACTTCGCTGGCCGCTGGTTCGGCGACCGGTTCTTGCTCCTGCTCGGGTTCCGTGTCGGGCCCGAGCGGCGGCTGCACCGCCTCGGCGGGCTCCGGAGCTGGAGCAGGCTCACTCGGCGCCGCCGCAGCCTCGGGCACGGTTGGCTCGGCCGGCGGCTCCGGAACCGCGCCAGGCTCAGCGGCAACTGGCACAGCAGCCTCGGCCGCTGCAGGTTCTGGCGAACCCGGCGCGGCGCCCTCCACAGGTTGCGCCGGTTTCGCGGCACGGGCAGCCTTCTTCGCTCCCGCATCCGCGCGCCACAAAACGCCCGCCCCGGCAAGGGCGAGTACGGACAGAGCGAATAGTGCGAGACCCATCGATAAGCACTCTAGTAGCAGGGGCCGACAGTCACCGCGCAGGCTCCGAGCAAATCAGCCCCACCGCCGACCGGCCGAGCCAGCCAGCCCAACCAGAAAAGCCGCCCGAGCTACACCTCGCGCTCAACCGGGTTGCTCGCATCCGCCGACCATTGCGACCACCCACCGATGTAGTGGGTAAGAACCGGCAGGCCAACGTGCTCCATCGCAGCGAGCAACTTCGCGGAGTGGATGCCCGACCCGGAGTACGCAATGGCCGAAGCGGGATCCGTGTCGTGGGTGATCCCCAACTTCGCGAACTGTTCGAGGATGTGGGAGTTGTCCAGGATCTTGCCGGAATCGTCGAAAAGCGACTCGACAGGCAGATTGCGCGCGCCCGGAATGTGCCCGGACTTCAGGTCGAGCCGCTCGCGTTGGCCGCGGAAGCGGGAGGGCTCGCGGGCGTCGATAAGCGTGCTCTTGTAGCGGCGCACATCCTCAATGTCCGCCGTCGGCAGCGACCCGGGCTTGACCTCCTGCTCCGTGTGCACAGCGACGGGGCCGGGGCCGGCGACCGTTTCGTAGCCGCGCGCGTGCCACCCGGCGAATCCACCGTCGAGGATGCGGACGTCCTCCACGCCGGCCCACCGCAGCGTCCACCACGTGCGAGCCGCGAAAATCCCCTGGCCAGTGTCGTAAATGACTACCGGGCGGCCAGGCTCGATCCCCCAACCGCGGAACGATTCGATGAGACGATCTAGCGTCGGCAGCGGGTTGCGGCCCACCTGCGAGCCCGGCATGCCGACGAGCTGCAAAGAAGGCTCGCAAAACAGGGCGGTTGGAATGTGTTCAGACTGGAATTTCGACCACGCATGGCCCTCACGGGCATCCCACAACGCGGCAAGAATAGTGAGCTTTTCGCCAGTTCGGATCTGTTCACGCAGGTCTTCGGAGGACACATAGACGCTCATGGCCCCCACAGTACCTACGCCAACGAGATGATGCCCTGCGCCTCCAGGCCGTCAAGCCACTCGCGGATGCCTTCCCTCGGCGCGTCCACGCTTATCGACGCCCCCAACATCCCCCCAGGCCCAACCTCAACCCTGCACCCAAACGCCAGGAGAGTCTCCGCGATATCCGTCGGGCCGGGCTCCTGAATGAGAATCCGAACCGTTTCCGCGCCGCCCTTGACCACCGTCTGGTTCACATGCAGATGGCCGCCCACCCGAACGCACTCGACAATGTCACCCACGGCCAGGCTCGTGTCCAGGAAAGGTACCGACGCCACCACAAAATGCCCGCCGCCCAAGTCGTGAGCGGCGAGCTCCTCATTCTCCACGCCGGGGAGCGCGACGCGGGTGGTGATCGTCGTGGTCGGCTGCATGCATGCAGTCTAGAGCAGTTTGCTTATCGACGGCCCCTTGTACGCGCTCCCGTCCCGTACCGGCTAGTACTTGATCGCCATGCGACCGCTGATTTTGCCCTTGCGCATGTTCTCAAACACGTCGTTGACGTCGTCGAGCTCGCACGCAGTCACATGCGGCTTGACCAGGCCGCGGGCGTAGAAGTCCAGGGCCTCCGCCATGTCCTGGCGCGTACCAACAAGCGAGCCGCAGATGGTGATGCCGCGCAGCACGATGTCGAAGATCGGTGCCGGGAAGTCCCCCGGAGGCAGGCCGTTGAAAACGATCGTGCCGTCGCTGCGGCTCATCGCGATGGCCTGGCCGAACGCGTCCGGGTGGACTGCCGTGACCAGCACGCCGTGGGAGCCGCCGTCAGTGAACTCTTGGACCGCCTCGCCCGGGTCGCGGTCTTTTGCGTTGACGGCGAACTCGGCACCGAGCTCGCGGGCTAGCTCGAGCTTGTCGTCCGCGACGTCGACGGCGATGACGCGCATGCCCATTGCTACGCCGTACTGCACCGCGAGGTGGCCCAGGCCGCCGATGCCGGAAATCGTCATAAACTGGCCCGGCTTGGTCTGGGCTTCCTTGAGGCCCTTGTACACCGTGACACCTGCGCAGAGGATCGGCGCGACCTCAACCGGGTCGACGCCATCCGGGATGCGGGGAGCGTAACGCGTGTCCACCAGCATGTACTCGCCGAAGGACCCGTCGACGGTGTAGCCGCCGTATTGGGCGTTGTGGCAATAAGTTTCGCGGCCGGTGCGGCAGAACTCGCACTCGCCGCACGCGGACCAGAGCCAGGCGTTGCCGACCATGTCGCCGACGGCCACCGTGTGCTCACCCGGGCCGAGCTCGACGATTTCGCCCACGCCCTCGTGGCCGGGTACGAACGGTGGCTCCGGCCTGACGGGCCAGTCGCCTTCGACGGCGTGCAGGTCGGTGTGGCAGATGCCGGAGGCGTGCAGCTTCACCAGTGCCTGGAAGGGACCCGGCGTGGGCAGATCCAAGTCACGGACATTGACATCGGGGCCGAATTGCTCAGCAACGGCGGCTCGCATGGTGGTTGGGGTGGACATCGCAACGGTTCCTTTCCAGTCGGAGGGTGAATATGTTGCGAGTCACATTAGGAGTTTCCAAGAGGAAAGTAAATAGAAAACGACCCGTGTTACCGGATCGTTTTCTCCCAATCACTTCGCGTTGACGTCAAGCGTCTCCCCTTCCGGATCGGCGTCCACCCGCACCGCGTCACCGTCGCGGATCTCACCGGCGAGGACTTCCTTGGCCAGTTTGTCGCCGATCTCCTTCTGGATCAGGCGACGCAATGGGCGGGCGCCGTAGGCGGGGTCGTAGCCACGGTCGGCAAGCCAGCGCTTCGCGGGATCAGAAACCTCGAGAACCAAGCGGCGTTCCGCGAGCCGCGCAGCCAACCCGCGCAGCTGGATGTCCACGATCCCGACGAGCTGGTCTTGGGTCAGCGCGTCGAACACGACGACGACATCCACAACTTCGTCGCCGACATCAACCACATCGACAGCACCATGTTCGAGGGGTGGTGAGCATGCTCGTCGCATCAGAGCTTTACGACGCCGCCGACGCCCCCCGCACCGTCAGCTCCCGCACCCGCACCCGTGGCGGCGACATCACCGACCACAGCTCCGACCTGACTTCCCAAGGCTTCAACGGGACCGCCGCCGACGCGGGGAAGGCACTGCTCCGGGGGTTTGGACACAGCCTTTTCGGCCCGTCTGTGAAGTTGGATGAGGTTGCGGAGATTCTCTGGCAGGCCGCGATGTCTCAAGAAAATATAGAGCGGATGATAGAAACGGCACTCAAGACACCGCTACTTCTGGGGACCGAGTTGTACCTCACCAAGCTTCTAGCCGAGCTCCGGCTGTACTCCCTCATCCTGGATTTCGGATGCTCTGAGTCGATCAATGCAACATGCATGGCCGACTACGAGCCGGATATCGAGAGGTTAGCGCATAACCTGGATAAAACCCCGCAACAAATCCACGATGAGCTCTACGCGAAAGCACCTGACCACGTGAAGCAAATCGTCGACGAGACGGGTGCCATGCTCCTCGAAGGAGGCCCGGGAGGATACACAGTGATGGTCGGTCCGAGTGGTCAGGGCGTGCCGACCAACCCCGCGTCCATCTCAATCCTCTCTCCCGGCGTTGGCTCAGGTGACCCGAACAAGCTGGCAGGACTCGTATCCCAAGCGCAAGACGTGGCCGACCACAACACATTGAGAAACGGCGAAGGCCAAGCAGCGGTGATGTGGCTGGGATACTCCCGGTCAAGCCCGCGCTCCGGGACTAGAACAGCCCGGTGGGCTTCTCGGAGTAGGACACGAGCAGATTCTTCGTCTGCTGGTAGTGGTCGAGCATCATCAGGTGGTTCTCACGGCCAATGCCGGACTGCTTGTAGCCACCGAACGCCGCGTGCGCCGGGTAGGTGTGGTACTGGTTCACCCACACACGGCCTGCCTGAATAGCGCGGCCAGCGCGGTAAGCGGTGTTTCCGTCGCGCGACCAGACACCGGCACCGAGACCGTAGATGGTGTCATTTGCGACGCTGATGGCCTGGTCGAAGTCCTTGAAGGTCGCCACCGACAGCACCGGGCCGAAGATTTCCTCCTGGAAGATCTTCATCGAGTTGTCACCCTTGAACACCGTTGGCTCAATGTAGAAGCCGCCGCTTAGACCGCCCATGCTGGTCACATCGGTGTTCACCTTGCCGCCGATCAAGGTTTCCGCGCCCTCCTGCGGCGCCATCTCGAGGTAGCCGGTGATCTTGTCCATTTGCTCCTGGGACGCCTGCGCACCCATTTGGGTCTCGGTGTCCAGTGGGTTACCGGTCTTGATCTGGCGCACGCGCTCGATTCCGAGCTCCAAAAACTCCTCGGCGATGGACTCTTGCACCAACGCACGCGACGGACAGGTACACACTTCACCCTGGTTGAGGGCGAACATTGCAAAGCCCTCGATGGCCTTAGCGCGGAATTCGTCATCATGGGCGAGCACGTCCTCGAAGAAGATCGACGGGGACTTGCCGCCAAGCTCGAGCGTCACCGGGATGATCCTCTCCGCGACCGACTTGTTGATCAGCTTGCCGACGTCCGTCGAACCAGTGAACGCGATCTTTGCGATCCGGTCAGAACCGGTCAGCGCGACGCCGGCCTCATCGCCGAAGCCGTTAACAATGTTGACCACGCCGTCTGGAATGAGATCACCGATGATGTTCATCAGGTAAAGAATCGATGCTGGGGTCTGTTCCGCCGGCTTCATCACCACGGCATTGCCCGCCGCCAGCGCTGGGGCGAGCTTCCACACGGCCATGAGGATCGGAAAGTTCCACGGAATGATCTGACCGACAACGCCCAGCGGCTCGTGGAAGTGGTAGGCCACAGAGTCGTCGTCAAGCTGCGAAAGGCGACCCTCCTGCGCGCGGATGGCACCCGCAAAGTAGCGGAAGTGATCGATGGCCAGCGGAATGTCAGCGGCAAGAGTCTCGCGCACAGCCTTGCCATTTTCCCACGTCTCGGCGACCGCGATTTCCTCGAGGTGCTCCTCCATGCGGTCCGCGATGCGGTTGAGGATCAATGCGCGCTCCGCCGCAGAAGTTTTGCCCCATTCCGGCGCAGCCTTGTGCGCCGCATCAAGCGCTCGGTCAATGTCTGCCTGCGTGCCTCGTGCGACTTGGCAGAACACCTCACCCGTGACCGGAGTGGAGTTGTCGAAGTACTCACCGTCCGCCGGAGCAACCCACTGACCGCCGATGTAGTGGTCATAGCGCTTCTCGAAGTTAACGATCGAGCCCTCAGAACCCGGGTTAGCGTACACAGTCATGGTCTAGTCCTTTCTAAAACGAGCTGAATATTTTGTGCTCCAAAATACACGAAAGAGTTTAACGGTTGAACGCCTCGTCCACCACCGGACGCAGAGCGAAACCAATCAGGCCTGTGATCAGGAACAGCAGGGCAACGCCAGCTGCCAGCAGGCCGCCGACTCCGGCAACGGAGAGGGAGGAGCCTGCGGGGACGGAGCTGGACTCGCTTTCCTTACCGGCGCAGGCGCCCATGGACTTGGTGTAGGTGACGATGGGAGCGGCCACCTCCGGTCCATTTTCAAGAAGCTTCGTCTTGGCAATGTCGACGAATGCGTCAAGACCGCCGCCTCCGATCACTGAACCAGCAACAGCGCCAATCACACCCTTCAGATCCAAGCCGAGCAGCTTTCCGTTTTCCTCTGCCTGAGCCGGCGTCAGTTCGAAGGTGCCCCCTTCCCTCTTATCAGCCTTGATCTGATCCATCTTCGGGGTCTTGGAGGCATTCATGAATGCGATGTAACGGTAATAATCCGACTGCTCAAAGCGGAAAAGACACCAGGCCAACCGCCCGGCCAGCCCAAGACAGCCCGGCAAGCGAACCGGCCCCATGTGGATAACCCGCCGAATTCCACAGCCAAACGGGCCCGTAGGTGCGCCGCCCGGTGCGATAAGTCAGGCTGGGTGCATGAATTCGGGGGATGAACTGATCAATCTGCGGCGTCACAAAGCGGGCAGCCCGGTGTGGGCAGCCATCGAAACCGGCCACATGGTCAAACTGGCGCCGACCCAGGCCGTCCGCAGCGACTACTTCCGTTCGCTGGTGCCGCATGAGAGGGCCCGACTCGTCGCCATCGCCACTGGCCGGGGCGTGCCGAAATCCATCGCAATCGGACGCACCGCCGCGCGCATCCACGGCATGTGGGTGAAGTGTCCTGGGTTTAGTTCCGATCATTTCTAGAGAAGGATTGGAATCATGCCAAGGAAGTACAGTGACGAGTTCAAGGCCAAGGCAGTGCGTTTGGCTGAGGACCTCGTTGAGCTCGAAGGGTGTTCGAAATGGGGTGCAGCCGTAGAGATCGGTGAAAAGCTCGGCATTCCAGCGCACACGCTCAACGATTGGTTGAAGCCGAATATGGTCTCGTCCGATGTTGAGATTGGCGCCGGCGAGTCAACGGCTGACGAACTGAAGCGGTTGCGGAAAGAGATTAAGGAGCTACGCAGGGCGAATGAGATCTTGAAAACCGCGTCAGCTTTTTCGCGGCGGAACTCGACCGTCCCACCAGAAGATGATCGAATACATCGATGCGTATCGCGATCGCTTCGGGGTCGAGGCTATCTGTCGCACATTGAAAGAGACAGAATGTGGGTTCATCACCTCTCGCGGCTACCGAGCAGCGAAAACACGAGCGCCGTCGGCGAGGAGTTTGTCAGATGCGCTGCTTATTCCTGAATTGGTGAGGGTCTACGAGGACAACTTCAGCGTCTACGGGATCCGCAAGATGTGGAAGGCTATGCAGCGCGCCGGCTGGAACATCGGTCGTGATCAGACCGCGCGTTTGATGAAGCAAGCTGGCATCTACGGCCGCAGGCGTGGCCGCACACCGATGACAACGCTTCGGGCCAACGTGCCGGATTGCCGCCCTGACCTGGTCAACCGTGACTTCACTGCCCCCGCACCGCACCGGTTGTGGGTCGCTGACATTACCTATGTGCGCACCTTGTCTGGTTTTGCCTACACCGCGTTTATCACCGATGTGTACTCCAGAAAGATCGTCGGTGTCGCGACTCGGGCGAGCATGCGTACCGATGAACTGCCGCTGGAGGCCTTTGAGCACGCCCTGTATCACGCTGGTGATCTTCGCTCAGAAGGGCTTGTCCACCACAGTGACCGCGGCTCGCAGTATGTGTCGATCCGTTACGGTGAAGCGCTCGCC
>NZ_JAGPZA010000026.1:0-25008 GCF_024454095.1 Corynebacterium sp. CCUG 69979
CATGGAGGTAGATTACCTTTCCCCGACTCAACACAGCCGGACTCAGAGGTGTCTACCAAACAGGGGTCAGGTCCGGGGCCTTGTGCTCATCGCCATTGGTTCGATCACGTCGTGGTTTCTCATCGACTACCTTGGCGGCTTTGAGGCGCTCTACTACTACACCGACGGTTATGACGCGGAAGACATCATCGACACGATCGATTACGGTCCCTCGAAGCATCTTCCTACCGACACGTTATGGTGGCTAGCCATTGACGGCCCGCACACGAACACGCCTTTCTCGCTGGTGAAATCACTCGGCTTCGCGGTGCTGTTCCTCGGGCTCACGTTGGTTATCTCGCAGGCACTGCGCCACGTGCTGTTCCCGCTGATCGCGGCTGGATCGATGACGCTGACCATTTATGTCACCCACCTGGTCTCATTCGCCTACTTCACCGACTCGATCAAGGCCTACCGGACGGAATGGTTCCTGGGCCAAGTAATATTCTTCCTCATCTTCGCCAGCTTCTGGCATCTTGCATTCGGCCAGGGGCCCTTGGAGCGCATCATCTCTAAGACGTGCAAGGGCGTGAGTAAGCGACTGGTGCCGAAGAATGCGCCAGTCAGCGAAGACCGCTCCACCGCGGCGCCGGCTGCTGCAGGTGAGAACACCCACACCCCAACAGATGCGGAGCAAAGCGACCCTAGAGAATAAACCTTCAACATTGAGGTACCCGTGACATGAAGAAAACTAAAGAAATGGGCCGCGTACGACACGTGGCGCAACGAGCTATCCTCTCGGTGATCACCGCCGTCGGGGTGGGGCTAAGTGCTGCCGCCTGTAGCAGCGGGGCACACCCAGAGCCCATGACCGCGCGGGACGGAAAAGAATCGCTGAAGCCCATCGGTAGCAAGAGCGGAGAAGCTCAATCTGAGGAAAGCCCCGTCGACAACGAGGGTGAGTTGAGCGACAGCGCTGAGCAGTCGAACGAGCCCGCGCCAAAGATCCCCGAGGTTCTTTACCCGAACGGTGTGGAAACGAGACTGACTCCACCGGGGACAGAATTGCCCTTCGGTGAGCCCGCGATTGTTGCGAGCGCTGATGCTGAAGGCCGTCTGCTGGTCTGGTCCGTGACCCCGTACCAGGGAATTGACCTTGCCCCTGAGCAGGTCGCACTGGCCCCGGCCACGGCCGCCGAAGGCAACAAGGAGTACGTGTGCTTCGCCTACGACATTGCGTACCTCGGCGCGGTCGCCAAGGCTTCTGGTCGCGATGATGTCGTCCCCGGAGTGGGTGACATCAGCGGGGCGGCTGTAGTGCCCCCGGAACTGTTGCCCGGCACCACCGAAGGCGAAACGACAATGCGACTTGTCGGCGGTGCGGACGACGCTTGCGGCATCCCCCCGGCATCGCGGGTGCCGGTGGCCCAAGCTGGTTTGGTTATGAACTACCCATACGCGCGCGCTGCTGTAGCCGCCGTCGAACTGGGCGGCAAAGATGCAGCGCGGCCGGCGACGTTGATGTACCCGTTTGACTACGGTCTTCCCGGTGTTGCCGATGCCGGTAATACCGTGGAGCCGATTATCTGGCGTTAGCAGCGGAGCGTCGAGAAGCAACTGGGCCTTCTGTAGTATCAGGGTCCGTGAACACTTCCGACGCCCGAACATCCGGCCACGCCGTGAACGATACTTCTGAGTTCCAGGACCACCGCCGCCCGCTCATCCGTGCTTTCAAAGCAGGCGGATGGGCGCTCATTGCGATGACCATCATCTCTTTGGCGATCTGGGGGAGCATCCGGGACCTGCCGGGCATTTGGGGCGTGCTCATCGGTGCGGCGATCGGCGGCGGGTTCGTCCTATTGACCGTCGCGTCAGTTCTGGCGACGTCGGGTACATCCCCCTCAACAACCATGGCGGTCGTCCTGGGCAGCTGGTTGGTCAAGCTCATCGTCTTGATCCTGGCGCTCATGTGGCTGCGCACCATGGACTTCTATGACACGGCTGCGCTCGGTGTGACTGTCATCCTCGCGCTCATTGTCGTTCTCGCCACCGAAGTATGGGGCGTGATGACTACGAACGTGACGTATGTGGGGTGACGCACGGGGCGTCGACAAGCGCGCGGGGGAGCTGTTCTGCCCCCTGTGCTCCGTCTGTGACTGAGGTAACAGGCGCATGAAAATCGCCTACACCTGCCATAATGTGACGGCTGTGAGCCAGCAGGTAAATCGGCGAAGACTACCTCCCCCCAACATGCACGTTTTGGGGGTCCTGCTGATAGGCTAATCGCGGGTCTCACCCCTGTCCCGCGGTAGCTGATGTGCGACGGAGTCCGCCGCGGTAGGCAGAACTTCAAGACGTCCATCGCACCGCGAATCCCGACAGGTTCGCGGCCCGAGAACGGGAGAGAACGCTGAGCGTTACAACTTTGGCCATGAAGGGTAGCTTCCACGCGCCTGAACTTGGCCCAGAATTTTTCCCGGGGCAAACATACAATGAGGGCCTACACATCATCGGGGAAAACTTCCTCGGTGGTTGGTTCGCGCTGGACCGCATCATGATCGTCCGTCTTCTGATGGCGCTCGTGCTTGTGGTCCTTTTTGCTGTCGCCTTCCGGAACCCCAAATTGGTTCCGTCGGGCCTGCAAAACCTTGGTGAGATCGCCGTGGACTTCGTCCGCGTGCAAATCGCCGAAGACATCTTGGGCAAGAAGGAGGGGAAGCGGTTCCTGCCGGTTATCGCCACCATCTTCTTCACGGTCCTATTCATGAACGTAGCCACGATCATTCCGGGGTTGAACATCTCGCCGAACTCTCGCATTGGCATGCCGATTGTGCTGGCGCTGGTGGGATACATCGCCATGATCTACGCGGGTGCCGCCCGCCACGGCTTTGGCAAGTACGTGAAGCACTCCCTTGTGATTCCGAACTTGCCGCCGGCTCTTCACCTTCTGGTGGTGCCGATCGAGTTCTTCTCGACGTTCATTCTGCGTCCGGTCACGCTGGCTCTTCGTCTCATGGCGAACTTCCTTGCGGGCCACATCATTCTCGTCCTGTTGTACTCCGCCACGAACTTCTTCTTCTGGCAGCTCAACGCATGGACGGCAGTGAGTGGTCTGACTGTGATCGCAGCGCTGTTGTTCACCCTGTACGAGCTGATCATCATCTTCCTGCAGGCGTACATCTTCGCCCTTCTGGTCGCGGTGTACATCGAGCTGTCGCTGCACGCAGATTCGCACTAGTCAGGCGCGAACTGACTGACAGGCCAACTGAATAACCCCACACATTTCGTCACCGTCCGGGCCAGCAACGGGCCGGACATCAAGAAAGGGAACGACTTTCCATGAACGACATCATCCTCGCCCAGGCAAACGAGCAGACCGTGACCGGTCTCGGCACCATCGGCTACGGCATTGCCACCATCGGCCCGGGCCTCGGCATCGGCATCCTCGTCGGCAAGACCGTCGAGGGCATGGCACGTCAGCCGGAGATGGCTGGCCAGCTGCGCACCACGATGTTCCTGGGTATCGCCTTCGTCGAGGCACTGGCCCTGATCGGCCTGGTCGCCGGCTTCCTGTTCTAAAAGAACACTTCGCACAAAAGAAGTTTGTAAGACCTTTTAGATCAGGAGTAACCAATGACGAACGTCATTCACCTACTTGCGGCTGAGGGCGGCGAGAAGCTGAACCTCGAGGGAGATCCCGCTGGTGCTTCTCCGAGCATTCTGCTCCCCGCGCCGTACGACATCGTCTGGTCCCTCGTCGTCTTCATTGTCGTCTTCATCCTCTTCTGGAAATTCGTTCTGCCGAAGTTCCAGGAAGTTCTGGCTGAGCGCGAAGACAGGATCAAGGGCGGTATCGAGCGGGCTGAGTCCGCTCAGGCACAGGCAAAGGCTGCTCTGGAGAAGAACAACGCTCAGCTGGCACAGGCACGCGCCGAAGCTAACGAGATCCGCGAAGCTGCCCGCGAAAAGGGCAAGGAAATCGAAGCACAGGCACGCGCCAACGCTGAGGCTGAGTCCCGTCGCATTGTCGAAGCTGGTGAGAAGCAGCTGATGGCCTCCCGTGAGCAGGTCATTGCTGAGCTGCGCAACGAGATCGGCCAGAACTCCATCAACCTCGCAGAGGAGCTCCTCGGCGAGGAACTGTCGGATTCCACCCGCCGTTCCAACACCATCGACAGTTTCTTGAGCCAGCTGGACACCGTGTCCGCACGCTCGGCATCAGGAAAGTGAGGCGTCGATGAGAGCAGCTAGCCGCGAAGCACAGTCGGCCGTCGCAGAGAAACTGGACGCGATCATCCGCGACAAAGCCGACGCAGGCGAGTCCGTATCCGTCGCAGCCCAGGTGGGCACCGAGCTGTTCCTTGTTGTGGACCAGCTGGACAAGAACCGTGCGCTGCGCATCGCCGTGGCTGACTCTTCGCTCGCCGAAGAGCAGCGTGTTGGCATCATGAGCGAGATCTTCAGCGGCAAGGTCGCTGAAGCAACGCTTGAGGTGCTGCGCGAGGCAAGCGCACGCGAGTGGTCCGCCCCGCGCGAATTCCGTGAGGGACTCGTGCACTTGGGCCGCAGGGCACTCCTGCGCGGCGCAGAGAGCGAGAACAAGTTGGGCGAGGTCGAATCCGAGCTCTTCCAGCTGTCTCGTCTCTTTGAGCGCGAGAGCGAACTCACCCAGCTGCTGTCTGACCGCACCGCCACCACGGACCAGAAGCGTCAGCTTTTGGCCAGCGTGCTCTACGGCAAGGTGTCTATGTACACCGAAGCGTTGGCGCTGCAGGTGGTCGGCCGCCCAGAGGACAATCCGGTCGACGACATCGCAGGCATCGCCCGCGCGTCGGCCGAACTGACAGGTCGGGAGTTTGCGGCAGTGACCGCTGCAACTGAGCTGACTGATTCTCAGCGCGAGGCACTGGCAGAAAAGCTTGGACAGATTTACGGCCGCGAGATGGCCATTCACACTGAGGTTGACCCCAGCCTCCTCGGTGGTGTGACCATCCGCGTTGGCGATGAACTCATTGACGGCTCCACGCGCGGAAAACTTGAGCGCATGCGTGCCGACATGGCAGCCAACACGGCTTACTAAAACGAAATTGCTGGAAGAATCTACCGAGAGCAGGAAAGATTATGGCGGAGCTGACGATCTCCTCCGATGAGATCCGTAGCGCGATAGCGAACTACACCTCGAGCTACTCCGCGGAGGCCTCCCGTGAGGAGGTCGGCGTGGTGACGTCGGCTGCAGATGGTATTGCCCAGGTTTCCGGGCTGCCGAGCTGCATGACCAACGAGCTGCTTGAGTTCTCCAACGGCGTCATCGGCGTCGCACAGAACCTCGACACCGACACCGTCGGCGTGGTGGTCCTGGGTGACTTCGAGACGATCTACGAAGGCGACAAAGTTTCCAGGACCGGTGAGGTCCTGTCCATCCCGGTCGGGGAGGCATTCCTCGGCCGCGTGATCAACCCCCTGGGCCAGCCGATTGACGGCCTGGGTCCGATTGAGGCTGACGAAGAGCGTGTGCTCGAGCTTCAGGCAGCAGGCGTGCTCGACCGTCAGCCGGTTGAGGAGCCGATGCAGACCGGCATCAAGGCGATTGACGCCATGACGCCGATCGGCCGCGGCCAGCGCCAGCTGATCATTGGTGACCGTAAGACCGGTAAGACCGCGGTCTGCATCGACACCATCCTCAACCAGAAGGCCTACTGGGAGACCGGTGATAAGACGAAGCAGGTCCGCTGCATCTACGTTGCCATCGGCCAGAAGGGCTCGACCATTGCTGGTGTGCGCCGCACCCTCGAGGAGCACGGCGCACTCGAGTACACCACCATCGTTGCCGCTCCGGCATCCGACTCCGCAGGCTTCAAGTGGCTGGCACCGTTCGCCGGTGCTGCTCTGGGCCAGCACTGGATGTACCAGGGCAGCCACGTTCTGGTGGTCTACGATGACCTGACCAAGCAGGCTGAGGCCTACCGCGCCATCTCGCTGCTGCTGCGCCGCCCGCCGGGCCGCGAGGCATACCCGGGTGACGTCTTCTACCTGCACTCCCGTCTGCTGGAGCGCGCTGCCAAGCTTAACGACGAGCTCGGCGCCGGCTCTCTGACGGCCCTTCCGATCATCGAGACCAAGGCGAACGATGTCGGTGCCTTCATTCCGACCAACGTCATCTCGATTACGGACGGTCAGTGCTTCCTGCAGTCCGACCTGTTCAACCAGGGTGTCCGCCCGGCCATTGACGTCGGTATTTCCGTCTCCCGTGTCGGTGGTGCCGCACAGACCAAGGGCATGAAGAAGGTCGCGGGTAACCTCCGTCTGGACTTGGCCGCATACCGCGACCTCGAGTCTTTCGCAGCGTTCGCGTCCGACCTGGATGACGCTTCCAAGCGCCAGCTCGAGCGCGGCCAGCGCCTCGTCGAGCTGCTGAAGCAGCCGGAGAACTCCCCCCAGCCGGTCGAGTTCCAGATCATCTCCATCCACCTCGCTAACGAGGGCGCATTCGACTCCGTTCCCGTCGAAGATGTCCGCCGTTATGAGGCAGAGCTGCACGAGACGATCCGCGCTGAGGCCCCTGAGGTCTACGAGCAGGTCGACGGCGGCGCAGCCCTGTCCGACGAGTCGAAGGGGACCCTGGCCCGCGTCAACGAGAGCTTCGCCCAGAACTTCCAGACCTCCGACGGCGAGCGTGTCGTGCGCGAGCCGGAGGCTGATGCTATGGACGAGAGCGACATCTCGAAGCAGCAGCTCAACGTCTCTCGCAAGTCGCAGAAAAAGGATTAGTTCAGACTCGCGCTGTTCTGGGCTAAAGAACCTAGAGAAACACGACTTAAGAGAGAGGAGGAGCACACACTATGGCAACACTTCGCGAACTGCGTGACCGCATCAAGTCGGTCAACTCGACAAAGAAGATCACCAAGGCTCAGGAACTGATCGCAACATCGCGCATTACCAAGGCCCAGCGTCGCGTGGAGGCGGCTCAGCCGTACGCCAACGAGATGCAGGATGTCATGGAGCGGCTTGTCGCTGCGACCAACCTGGACCACCCGATGCTTCGCCAGCGCGAAAACGCCAAGGTCGCCGCAATGCTGGTGGTCACCTCTGACCGCGGTATGGCCGGCGGTTACAACCACAACGTGCTCAAGAAGGCTGGCGAGCTGGAGCGCATGCTCCGCGACGCCGGCTACGAGGTTGTCCGCTACGTCACCGGCGGCAAGGGTGTGACCCACTACGACTTCCGTGATCAGGAGATCGCGGGGGAGTGGACTGGTTGGTCCCAGGACCCGACGTGGGAGGGTACGCACGACGTGCGCCACCACATGGTCGGCGGTTTTGAAGCCACCTCGGAAGGTGAGGTCAAGTGGCGCGAGGGCATCCGCGCGCCGGAAGGCCAGGCCATTCGAGGCTTCGACCAGGTCCACGTGGTTTACACCAAGTTCGTCTCCATGCTGTCGCAAGAGGCAACGGCTCACCAGCTGCTGCCCATCGAGCCCGTCTTCGAGGACGTCGAGTTCGAGCAAGAGGACTTGTTCACCACGTCAGGCGAGACCATGCCGGACATGGAGTTCGAGCCGGACGCTGAGACGCTCATGGAGAGCCTTCTCCCGGCGTACGTGTCCAGGACGCTCTACTCGATCTTCCTGGAGGCATCGGCGGCGGAGTCTGCATCGCGCCGTACCGCGATGAAGAATGCGACGGACAACGCGACGGAGTTGGCTAACGGGCTGTCCCGTGAAGCTAACCAGTTGCGTCAGGCAAAAATTACTCAGGAAATCACCGAGATTATCGGCGGCGCTGGAGCGTTGTCCGGTAGCGGAGAAAGTGACTAAATCATGACTACAGCTCTATCTCACGATGAGCGTAACGACGAGCCGACCGGGGCTGAGGACAACGTCGCAGCCTCCGGTGCCGCCAACCAGGCTTCCGCTGATGAGCGCAAGCCGGCTGGTTCGGATAACGGCCGCGTCGTCCGCGTCATCGGTGCAGTCGTCGACGTGGAGTTCCCGCGCGGCGAGCTGCCTGAACTCTACAACGCACTCGAGGTCGACATTGAGCTCGATGCAGTGGCTAAGACTGTCATACTCGAGGTGGCACAGTTCCTCAACGACGGCCTTGTCCGCACGATCGCCATGGCTCCGACCGATGGCCTCGTCCGTGGCGCGCAGGTCCGCGACTCCGGTAACCCGATTTCGGTTCCGGTTGGTGACCAGGTTAAGGGCCACGTCTTCAACGCGCTCGGCGAGTGCTTGGATGATCCTTCTGTGGGCAAGGACGGCGATCGTTGGGGTATCCACCGTGAGCCGCCGGAGTTCAAGGACCTTGAGGGTAAGACCGAGATCCTGGAGACCGGTATTAAGGTCATCGACCTGCTCACCCCGTACGTCAAGGGCGGAAAGATCGGCCTGTTCGGCGGTGCCGGTGTGGGTAAGACCGTTCTGATCCAGGAGATGATTACCCGTATCGCTCGCGAGTTCTCGGGTACGTCGGTATTCGCCGGTGTCGGCGAGCGCACCCGTGAGGGTACGGACCTCTTCCTGGAAATGGAGGACATGGGCGTCCTTCCGGATACCGCCCTTGTCTTCGGCCAGATGGATGAGCCGCCGGGGGTTCGTATGCGCGTGGCCCTGTCCGGCCTGACCATGGCGGAGTACTTCCGCGATGTGCAGAACCAGGACGTGCTGCTGTTCATCGACAACATCTTCCGTTTCACCCAGGCAGGTTCTGAGGTGTCCACGCTGCTCGGCCGCATGCCGTCCGCTGTGGGCTACCAGCCGACGCTTGCCGACGAGATGGGTGTCCTCCAGGAGCGCATTACCTCCACCAAGGGCCGTTCGATTACGTCCCTGCAGGCCGTTTACGTTCCTGCGGATGACTACACCGACCCGGCCCCGGCGACGACCTTCGCCCACCTGGATGCGACGACCGAGCTGTCGCGTTCCATCGCCTCGAAGGGTATTTACCCGGCTGTGGACCCGCTGACCTCGACCTCCCGCATCCTGGAGCCGGGTATTGTCGGCGAGCGCCACTACGGTGTCGCTCAGAAGGTGATCAACATCCTGCAGAAGAACAAGGAGCTGCAGGACATCATCGCCATCCTCGGTATGGACGAGCTGTCCGAAGAGGACAAGATCACCGTTATGCGCGCTCGTAAGATCCAGCGCTTCCTCGGCCAGAACTTCTTCGTTGCGAAGAAGTTCACCGGCGACGAGGGCTCGTACGTCCCGCTCGAGGAGACCATCGAGGCCTTTGACAAGCTGGCTGAGGGCGAGTTCGACCACTACCCGGAGCAGGCCTTCAACAACCTTGGTGGCCTCGAGGACGTCGAAGCTCAGTACAAGAAGCTGCAAGAGAAGTAGGAGAAGCTCATGGCTGAAATCACCGCAGAACTGGTCTCCGTTGATCGCATGCTGTGGTCCGGCGAGGCATCCATTGTCACCGTCCAGACCACCGATGGTGAGATCGGCTTCATGCCCGGCCACGAGCCTTTCCTTGGCCAGCTCAAAGAAGATGGTGTTGTGACCATCAGCCCGACCGACGGCGACAAAGTCGTCGCCGCTGTGCAGGGCGGGTTCGTTTCCGTGGTGGGAAACAAGGTCACCGTCTTGGCTGACTCCGCGAAGTTCGCCTCTGAGGTGGACAGCAACGAGCAGTTCGACGACGAGGATCCGGCCCAGAAGGCACGCCACGATTCTGAGCAGGCTGCTCTTCGCCGCATTGGCAGCGCGTAGTACGCGCACTCGCGATTTATCGGGTTGAACCCCCGTCCAGGCCAGTCTGGACGGGGGTTCACCCTTTGCGTGCGGGGGTGGTCAAACTTTCGTCTATTCACTGTGAACAATCTGGCGGTTACACTGGCTCTTTATGAAGATCGTCGGGTACCTCCTTATCGTGGTGGCGGTCATCGCCGTCTGCGCGGCGGTGTGGCGGTTTCTGACGGTGCGCAACAACGGCACTCAGGCGCTGATCCGGGTGCTACCGGCGCAGGGGACGCACGGTTGGCGCCACGGCGTGATCACGTACTCCGGCGACCACATGCGCTTCTACAAGCTGCGCTCTCTGTCTTTCGGGGCGGATGAGGTACTCACGCGCAACGACATTTCCATTACCGGGCGCAGAAAAGCCACTGAGACCGAGCGGGATTTCATGCCCGGGGTCGAGGTGGTTGTTCTTTTTTCTGCGGATGGCAACGACTACGAGTTCGCCACGGAGTGCCATGCGTCGATGGCGCTGATCTCATGGCTGGAGTCTGCCCCGGATAAACGCCATGTGCGTGCTGATATCGAGCACCTGCGCAACCGCGCTTTCAAGGCGCAGACCTAAGCCCGCTAGGCTGGAACGCATGCGTCTTGTTATTGCTCGTTGCTCGGTGGATTACGTCGGTCGCCTTGACGCCCACTTGCCCTTGGCGGACCGGTTGATCATGATCAAAGCTGACGGGTCATTGTCTGTGCACGCTGACGACCGCGCATACAAGCCGCTGAACTGGATGACTCCGCCGTGCACGATCAGCGAAGAGCCGATTCTCGACGTCGACGGCGAAGACACGGGGGCCCAGTTGTGGGTGGTGGAGAACCCGAAGGGCGAGCAGCTGCGCGTGACTCTCGAAGAGATCCATGAGGACTTGTCCTACGACTTGGGCACCGATCCGGGGTTGGTCAAGGACGGCGTGGAGGCGCATCTCCAGGAGCTTTTGGCAGAGCACATCACTACACTGGGCGACGGTTTCACCCTGGTCCGCCGCGAGTACCCAACCCCGCTCGGTCCGGTGGACATCATGGCCCGCGACGGCGAGGGTGTGGCAGTCGCCGTTGAGGTCAAGCGCCGCGGCGGCATCGACGGCGTCGAGCAGCTCAGCCGCTATTTGGACATGCTCGGCCGCGACAGCCTCGTCGGTCCGGTCAAGGGCGTGTTCGCCGCGCAAGAGATCAAGCCGCAAGCGAAGACACTCGCCGAGGATCGCGGCATTCGGTGCGTCACGCTCGACTATGACGAACTGCGCGGCATCGAATCCAACGAACTGCGCCTGTTCTAGGACCGCGAGGTAGGAAGCAGCCCATGCCACGGAGAAATCGGCGCGACAGGGGAGCGTACATGCCGGGCCGCAGCCTCCCTCGCGACGGCGGCACCTATTGGGGCACGCGGGAGGAAGAAGGCCCGCACGGGGACATCTACTTGGTGCGCCAGATCGGATCTGCTTCGGCGACGAAGTTCTACGTGTGCCCCCGCTGCAATCAGAACATTCCGCCCGGGGTGGCGCATATCGTCGCATGGCCGCGCGACACCGGCAGGCAAGGGGATGACCGGAGGCATTGGCACCGCCATTGCTGGGAGCGTAGATAAGCGATCCCGCTAAGCTTAGGGCCATGATTCTCGCGTTCTCCGTTGCCCCGACCGAAACTCCCGACAACACTGCCGCGATGTCTGAGGCAGTCTCACGCGCGGTGAAAATCGTGCGCGATTCGGGTCTGCCTAATGAGACGAACGCGATGTTCACGCTCGTCGAAGGAGAGTGGGACGAGGTGATGGACGTGGTCAAACGCGCCACTGAAGCCGTGCAGGAAGTGTCTCCGCGCGTGTCGCTGGTGATCAAGGCCGACATCCGCCCTGGGTACACGGGGCAGATTGAGGGCAAGGTGGCAAGCGTCGAAAAGCATTTGGGCGAGGGTTAACTCACGTCCCTCGCCCTGCTTACCTCACCCGCGCTTACCGCAGCGTGTAGTACTGCACGCTCATAGCCGGGATGTGGAAGGTTGCGGACTGCTCGAAGGTGTCCCATTCACGGTCCTCGGTGGCGACAGTGTCCGGCAGCTCATTACCAGCACCCTTGTACTTCGCGTCGTCGGTATTGAGGATGAGTTCCCACTCGCCAGCGCGGGGTAGACCAAGGCGGTAATCCGTCTGCGGGGCGCCGGACAGGTTGACCACGGCCAGCACCGGCACAGAGTCCACGCCCCAGCGGATGTAGGCCAGGACGTTGTGCTCTGCGTCGTCGCCCTTGATCCACTGGAAACCCATGGGGGTATTGTCCTGGCTGAACAGTGCCGGGGTGTCCTTGTACAGGTGGTTGAGGTCGCGGACGAGTGTGCGGATGCCCTCGTGGTATTCGGCGCCCCAGTCTTGCAAGTTGTCCCAGTTGACGGAGCCGGCTTCAGCCCATTCGGTCTGCTGGCCGAACTCGCAGCCCATGAACATCAGCTGCTTGCCCGGGTGGGAGAACATGTAGCCGAACAGGGTGCGCACACCGGCGGCCTTGTTCCACTCATCACCCGGCATGCGCTCCCACAGGGATCCCTTTCCATGGACCACCTCGTCGTGGGAGAAGGGGAGCACGTAGCTCTCGGAGAAGGCATAGACGAGGGAGAACGTGACCTCGTTGTGGTGGAAGGAGCGGTGTATCGGGTCGAGGGAGAAGTACTCGAGGGTGTCATTCATCCAACCCATGTTCCACTTCAGGGAGAAACCCAGGCCGTCGGCAGAGGTCTGCGCCGTGACACCCGGCCACGCAGTGGACTCTTCGGCGATGGTGAGCACACCGGGGTGGGAACGGTGCACGGTGGCGTTGAACTCCTGGAGGAACTGAACTGCGTCGAGGTTCTCGCGGCCGCCGAACTCATTGGGCAGCCACTCGCCCGGCTCGCGGGAGTAGTCCAGGTACAGCATCGATGCCACCGCATCGACACGCATGCCGTCGAGGTGGAACTCCTCGAACCAGTACAGAGCGTTGGCCACGAGGAAGTTGCGCACCTCGTTGCGGCCGAAGTCGAAGACGTAGGTGCCCCAGTCTTTCTGCTCGCCGCGGCGCCAGTCCGGGTGCTCGTAGAGGGCGGTACCGTCGAAACGACCCAGGGCCCAATCGTCCTTCGGGAAGTGCGCGGGCACCCAGTCAACGATCACGCCGATGCCGGCCTGGTGGAGGGTGTCTACGAGATAGCGGAAGTCATCCGGGGTGCCCCAGCGCGCGGTCGGTGCGTAGTAGCCGGTGACCTGGTACCCCCAGGATCCACCGAAGGGGTGCTCGGCGACAGGCAGGAACTCCACATGGGTGAAACCGTTCTCGACCAAGTAGGGGACAAGCTCCTTGGCCAGCTCGCGGTAGCCGTAACCGACGCGCCAGGAGCCGACGTGGCACTCGTAGACGCTCATCGGGGCGTTCGTAGCGTCAATGCCCGGACGGGCCGCCATCCACTCGTGATCGCGCCACTCGTAGGTGCTCTCGCCGGCGATGACCGACACCGTCTCCGGCGGGGTCATTGTCTGCTTGGCCAGCGGGTCGGCCTTGTCGCGTGCGACACCATCCACACCCTGGACAGTGAACTTGTACTGGGTGCCCGGCGCGAGGTCCGGAATGAAGATCTCCCACACGCCCGTCGAGCCCAGGGTGCGCATCGGGTACTGGTTCGGGTTCCAGTTGCAGAAGTCACCGACGACGGCAACGCCCTGTGCGTTCGGGGCCCATACAGCGAACGAGGTACCGGAAACATCGCCCATGGGGGTGTGGTAAGTGTGCTGGTTTGCACCGAGGACTTCCCACAGGCGCTCGTGGCGGCCCTCACCGAGAAGGTGCAGGTCGAACGAAGTCAGCGTGGGCAGGAAGTGGTACGGGTCCGCTGTGATCACCGGGTCGCCCTCCGGGTAGGTGATCTGCAGGCGGTAATCCGGTGCCAGGTCATCTTCGAGCCCGCGTACCCAGATGTCGTCCCCGATGGGGGTCATGGGCAGGCCTTGGTTGTGGATGAGCACGTCCACTGCGGTCGCGCCGAGCACGCGGGCACGGATCACGGAGCCGGATGGTGTTGAGTGCCAGCCGTAGAAGTCGTGGGGAGCGTGGTGCTTGCACTCGATCAGGCGCTGACGGTCTGCCTCGGGGATGAGCAGCTGGGGGTCAGGGGAGGTCATGGTGTTCCTTTGCGGGTTATCTAAAGCGTTAGGGGCGGTAGTCAGCGTCTGCGAGATCGCGGAAGGCGAGGCGCTCGCGCAGGGATGCGTCGATAAGCGGGAGCCTGAAGATGTGGGCGACATTGTCCATCGGGCTCAAGCGCACGTAGTTGCGCATGGTCCATTCGTAGTCGGCGCCGGAGACGAGGTCGTGCACCGGGAAGGTGGCGCTGGGGGCCAAGCCGAGGGCTTCCATGTTCAGCGTCACGTTGCATTCCTGTGCGTAGGTCGGATCGAGGTTGACCACGACGAGGATGCAGTCGCCGGTGGCTGCATCGAATTTGGAGTACGCAATGACTTGGTCGTTGTCTGCGGTGTGGAAGTGCAGGTTGCGCAACTGCTGCAGGGCAGGGTGGTCCTTGCGGATCTGGTTGAGCAACGTGATGTACGGGGTGAGCGAATCCCCGCGCTGCTCAGCACCAGCGAAGTCGCGCGGGCGGAGCTGGTACTTCTCGGAGTCCAGGTACTCCTCGCTGCCCGGGGCGACCGGCTCGTGCTCGTACAGCTCGAAACCGGAGTACATGCCCCACAGCGGGCTCAAGGTCGATGCCAGGGTGGCACGAATAGCAAATGCCGCCCGGTTCCCGGTCTGGATGAAGGCCTGGAGAATGTCCGGGGTGTTCACCCAGAAGGACGGGCGAGAGATGTCGGCGAAGCGCACACAGTCTTGTGCGAAGCCCGTCAGCTCCTTTTTCGTGGTCTTCCACGGGAAGTAGGTGTAGGACTGCGAGAACCCAGCCTTGGCCAGGCCGAGCAGGCGCGGCGGGCGGGTGAACGCCTCGGCCAGGAAGATCACCTCAGGGTGTGTCTCGTGGACTTTGGCGATCAACCAGTGCCAGAAGTCAACCGGTTTCGTGTGCGGGTTGTCCACGCGGAAGGTGGTGATGCCCAGGTCCACCCACGTCATCAACGCGCGGTAGATCTCTTCGTAGATGACATCAGAGGCGTTGTCGAAGTTGATGGGGTAGATGTCCTGGTACTTCTTGGGCGGGTTCTCGGCAAACGCGATGGTGCCGTCCGCCAGCACGGTGAAGAAGTCAGGGTGCTCCTTGGCCCACGGGTGGTCGGGCGCGGCCTGGAGAGCGAAGTCGAGCGCGACTTCCAAGCCCAACTCTTCAGCCCGGTCCAACAGCGCCCGCAGATCCTCGGTCGTACCCAGCTCCGGGTGGACCGCGTCGTGGCCGCCCAATACGGAACCGATCGCCCACGGGGAGCCCACATCGCCGTCCTCAGCCACCAGAGTGTTGTTCGGGCCCTTACGGTTGACTTCGCCGATGGGGTGGATCGGCGGGAAGTAGACGGTGTCAAAGCCCATCGCGGCGACACGCGGCAGAGCCTCCGCAGTAGTGGCGAAAGTGCCGTGGACGGGGCGGCCTTGTTCATCCCACCCGCCGGTGGAGCGGGGGAAGAGCTCGTACCAAGAGCTGAACAGGGCCTTGCTGCGCTCGACGAGGATTTCGCACTCCGGGCCCTGGGTGATCAGGTCGCGGACGGGGCGGGAGTGGAGGGACTGGGCAACATCGTCGGCAAGCGCCGGGGCAAGACGCTCACGCAACGGTGCATCGGACGACAAGGCTGTGGCGGCAGCGGTGAGCAATTCGCGCCGGGAGGAATCGCCCTCGGCCGCTGCACGCTCGAAAAGCTCAACGCCGTGAATGAGGTCGTTCGACATCTCTTCGGCGGACTGGCCTGCTGCGGACTTCTTGGTCACTGCGTTGCGCCACGTTGCCACCGGATCAGACCAAGCCTCAACCCGGAAGCGCCACAGGCCTTCCATGTCTGGAGTGAACACCGCGTGGCAGTAGTCGGGGCGGTTTTCCTCCGGTGTCATAAGCACGGAGCGGGACGAACCGTCCGGGGCAGTGATCACCACTGTCGCCGCGATAGCGTCGTGTCCCTCGCGCCACACCAGCGCGGAGATCGGCACGACCTCCCCAACAACTGCCTTCGTCGGTAGTGCCCCGTCGGTGGTGCGGGGCCTCACATCGTCGATACCCAAGCGTCCGATAGCCATGGCTCCCACACTAGCGAAGTCAGGGTCACACCACCGGGCAGGAAAATACGCCACAATAGGGGGCGTGACTGATCAAACTGCCCAGAATCGACCAGAGGAACCCCAGACGGATCCAGACCTGCTCATCGACTTCCGCGGAGTGGATTTCCGCCGCGGCGGCAACGTGTTGGTAGGGCCCGTGGACTGGAAAGTTGAGCTGGATGAACGGTGGGTCGTCATCGGGCCCAACGGCGCGGGAAAGACGTCGTTGATCCGGATGGCGGCAGCCCAGGAGCATCCGTCCTCAGGCACCGCCTTCGTGCTGGGGGAGCAGCTGGGCAGAACGGACATGCGCGATCTGCGCGCCGTGATCGGAATGACCACCTCTGAGCTGGGTGATCGTGTTCCCGCCGACGAGCTGGTGGAAGATCTCGTGCTCTCCGGCGGTTACGCCGTTGTGGGCCGCTGGCGCGAGGAGTACGGCGAGGTGGACTATGAGCAGGTCCACGACTCCCTCGACCACGTGGGCGCGTTCCACCTGCTGGGCCGCCGCTGGGGCACACTGTCGGACGGTGAAAAGAAGCGTGTCCTCATTGCGCGCGCGATCATGGTCAACCCCGAGTTGCTCATCATGGATGAGCCGGGAGCGGGACTTGACCTTGGTGGCCGCGAGGATCTTGTGGCGTATTTGGGTGATCTCGCGCTCGACCCTGATGCCCCGGCGATCGTGATGATCACCCACCACGTCGAGGAGATTCCCTACGGCTTCACCCACGCGATGCTGCTCAGCGAAGGCGATGTCGTTGCACAAGGGCTGGTCGATGAGGTTCTCACCAGTGAGAACCTGACGAAGGCCTACCACCAACCGATCACGTTGACGAAGGAAGACGGCCGTTTCTTCGCCCGCAGGACCCGCCGTGCTGGAGCGCACCGGAGGGCATAATGGGCTCACGCAACGAGGAGGACATGAAGGGGATCAACTACGGCCGTTTGGCGGCCACAGTGATCCTCGTGCGCGACGGCATTGCGGGCTTAGAGGTCTGGATGCAAGAGCGCGTTCTCACGATGCGCAATTACCCTGGTATGACGGTCTTTCCCGGCGGTGGAGTGGATATCCGCGACTTCCCGGCCGACAAGGAGGACGCGAAAGAACTCTGGTCCGGCCGTAGCGTGCACGACTTGGCCAAGCAGCTCGACGTCAAGCCGCGCCAAGCCCATGCGCTCATGTTCGCCGCTGTGCGTGAGCTTTTCGAGGAAACAGGCACGCTGTTGCTTGTCGACGACAACGACAAACTCCTCCAAGACGCCCGCCCCTTCCACCAAATCCGCAAGCGGTTGGAAAGCCACGAACTCTCCTTCACAGAAGTGCTGGAAGAAACCGGCCTGGATGTCGATGCGACTTTGCTCAAACCTTCCGGCCGTTGGGTGGGCAAGAGCGAGAAAGGCACGTGGTTCGACACATTCACCTTCGTCGCCGAGCTTCCGCACGGTCAAGAGCCTGACGTAGCCACAGGTGAGGCAAGTGATGCGAACTGGTTCCCGCCGAGCTTGCTCATCGACGGGTGGCGCCAAGGCCTTGTCCGATTCGCACCGTCAACGTGGGCGCAGCTGTACGACATCTCCGAATTCGCCTCCGTCGACGAAATCATGGACAACGTCAAGGGCAAAGAGATCGAAGCGGTTGTCGGCGACCCCGTCGACATTCCCCGCTACCGGGAGCTGTTCGAGTCCCACCCGGTCAACCGGATGGGCAAGAAATTTGAGCTTTAACCCCGAGGAGGTCCGCTTCCTCGCCAGCCGGCTCGACGCGATCGCCGACGCAGCGGGGGAGTTGGAGCTGACAAAGAAGTCCGTCCTTGCTGACCGCCAGAGGCTCCAGCCTGTCTTCGGCGAGCACTCCCGCGCCGTCATGGAACTGGTGACCGCCCAGCGCGCGCTCGCCTCAAAGCTCCCCGCCGCAGCCAACGCAGCATCCTGGCTGACCGATACGAATGCGGCTCAGCAGGCCACCCCGCACACTGTCGCCCAGGTGCGCGCCGAACGCATCGCCCGCGCCGGGGCCTCGTTGGTGCACGACGTGACGTGTTCCATCGGCACCGAAGCCCCCGCAGTCACAGCGCAGGGCATGGATTGGCTGGGCACAGACATCGACTTCTCGCGCGTGCTCATGGCACGCCACAACGTGGGGCCGCGTGTGGCTGTGGCAGATGCGCTGCATCCCGTCACCACTCCTGCGAGCAGTGCGGGCCCGACGCGCCGGATGTGCAGCGGCTCTGGTCCAGGACGCGTCATTGTCGCTGACCCCGCCCGCCGCAAGGACGGCCGCCGGATCACCAATCCAGCTAAGCTCATCCCGCCGCTGCCGGACCTGCTTGAGGCCTATCCCTACGCCGAGATGGCCATCAAGTGCGCACCCGGCATCGATTATTCGCAGTGGCCCGGCCTGGTCAGTATCGTCAGCGAGAACGGGGCCGTGAAGGAAGCCTGTCTCTACACTCCCGGCCTTGACCCCGCGAAACGGGAAGCAGTGGTGATCCAGCCGGGGTTCACCGAACGGATCACGGATGGGGCCGGGGAGGCTGTGGACGTCGATACGCCGCGGCGCTTCATTATCGAGCCCGACGGTGCCGTCATCCGCGCTGGCCTGGTGCGCCACTGGGCGGCCAAGCACGATCTGGCGATGCTCGATCCGCACATCGCGTTCCTCACGGGCGACGCGGTTCCGGAGCACCACTCCGGATTTCCATTCATCGAGGAAGTGCCGCTGAAGAAGCTGAAACCGGCCCTGCAGGCTCATGATGCGGGTGCACTGGAGATTCTCGTGCGTGGTGTCGATGTTGACCCTGACCAGCTGCGCAACAAAATGAAACTCAAAGGCAGCACACCGATGGCGGTGGTCATCGCGCGCATCGGCGACACGGCCACTGCATATCTATGTCGTGCGCGGGTGCGCTAGGCTCGCACCCATGTCCACTATTGCCGTTCTAGTGAAAAACGTGCCCGACACGTGGTCGACAAAGACCCTCGCGGCCGACAACACGCTCGACCGCTCCAGCGCCGACAACGTGCTCGACGAGATCAGCGAATACGCCGTCGAGGCTGCCCTGCGCCTGCGCGACGAAAACGATGGTTACAAGGTCATTGCCGTCACGATGGGGCCGGAGGGCTGCGAAGAAGCATTGCGCAAAGCGATCGCAATGGGCGCAGATGACGCCATTTCGCTTATCGACGACTCCTTGGCCGGCTCCGACGCCATCGCCACTGCATGGGCCCTGAACAGTCTGCTCAGCACCATCGAGGATCTCTCACTGGTGATCATGGGCAACCAGTCCTCCGACGGCTCCACCGGTGTGCTGCCCGGCATGCTCGCCGAGTACCGCCAGGTGCCGGCGCTGACGCAGGCGTACAACCTGCGCATCGAGGCACAACAGATCCACGGCACCCGCGATGACGAGCGCGGAACCTGGGAGGTCGCAGCAGCGCTTCCGGCAGTGGTGGCCGTCACTGAGCAGTCCGACAAGCCGCGCTTCCCCAACTTCAAGGGAATGAAGGCTGCCAAGAAGCACGAGATCACTCGCTACAGCGCCGCCGACATCGGCCTGGAGGCTGTTCCGTCCGCTACCGCCGTCACCAGCGCGACCGAGGTGCCGCCGCGCACTGCCGGTGAGCTGCTGGAAGGCCCTGCCGACGACATCGCAGCTCAGGTGGTTGAGCACCTGGCCGCCCGCAACCTGATCTAAGGAGCCCACATCATGCACGTGTACGTACTTGCAGAACACGCCGGCTCGGAAGCGGGCCGTGAACTCAGTCCCATCACCGGCGAGCTGATCACCGCCGCCCGCGACCTGGGGGTCGTGTCCGTCGTGGTCGTTGGCAAACCTGGCGTCGCCGAGCACCTTGCGCCAGAACTCGCTCGCCTCGGTGCCGCCCAGGTCATCGATGCATCCACGGAGGATTACGAGGAGCGCTTGATTACCCCAGAGGTTGACGCGCTGCAGGCCCTGGGTGCCGCCAACCCCGCGCCGATCGTCATCGCGGCGACAGTGAGCGGCAACGAGATTGCCGGCCGTCTCGGCGCGCGACTTGGCGCCGGTGTGCTGGCCAATGTCACCGGTATCGAGGCGAACAAAGCGGGCCACCACGAGATTTTCGGCGGCAGCTACACCACCACTGCCGTGGCCGGGGGAGAGACCCCGATCTTCACTCTGCGCCCTGGCTCCGTGAAAGCCCAGCCCCAGGAGGCTGCAGGCGAGCTCGCCTCGATGCCGTTGCCCGCCAAGACCGACCGCGATGTGACCGTGAAGGGCTTCACCCCGAAGGCCCGCGCTGACCGCCCGGAGCTCACCGCCGCGTCGACCGTTGTCTCCGGCGGCCGCGGTGTCGGCTCGGAGGAGGGTTACAGCGATTACGTGGAAAAGCTGGCCGACGTGCTCGGCGCCGCCACCGGCTCCACCCGCGACATCGTCGACCTAGGCTGGGCCGCCCCCGAAACGCAGATCGGCCAGACCGGTGCGACTGTGTCCCCGGACCTGTACATCGCCCTGGGCATCTCCGGTGCGATCCAGCACACCTCCGGTATGCAGACTTCCGGAACGATCGTGGCTGTGAACCAGGAGCGCGACGAGCCGATCTTCGCCATTGCGGACATCGGTGTCGTCGCCGACATCGAGGATTTCGTTCCCGAGCTCATCAAGGCCCTTGAGAACCGCCGTTAGGTACTTCGACCACGCCGCCACCACGCCCATCCGTCAGGTGGCGGTGGACGCCTGGGCGGAGCACGCCCACCTACTCAATCCGGCTTCGCAATACGGTTCCGGCCGCGCAGCGAACGCTGTCCTGTCCGAGGCTCGGGAGACTATCGCGGCGCTGCTCGGCGCTGACCCGATCGAGGTCATCTTCACCGGATCCGGCACGGAAGCAGACAACCTGGCCGTTCAGGGGTTGTTCCACGCCAGCCCGTCCCACCGCGTCATCTCGACGGGGATTGAGCATCCGGCGGTGCGGGAAGCCGTCGAAAAGCTGCCGGGCGCTGAGGTCGAGCTACTCCCGGTAAGCGTCTCCGGTCACGTCGAGCCGACCGAGATTCTCGATCAGCCCGCCGCCCTGGCGACGTGCATGTGGGCGAACAACGAGACCGGGGCAATCCAGCCTGTAGAGGACATCGCGGCGTGTGCCGCGGCCGCCGGCACTCCTGTGCACGTCGACGCGGTGCAAGTCGTAGGGCATATACCCGTCGACTTTCACGCGCACCAATTCAGCACGCTAGCGGCATCCGCCCACAAATTCGGCGGGCCACGTGGCGTGGGTCTTCTGCTTGCCCGCCGCAGCCCGAAGCTCGAACCGGTCATCCACGGCGGGGGACAGGAACGCGGGATCCGCCCCGGCACCGTCGACGCAGCATCTGCCATCGCTACCGCGGCGGCGCTGAAAGAAGCCGTCGGGGAGATGGACAGTGAACGCGCGCGAGTCAGTTCACTGCGAGACCGACTGATCAGCGGCGTCACGGCAGAGATAAGCACCGCACGCGTGACGACGACCGAGCCCGCCCTTCCAGGGCACGCCCACTTCACGTTCCCCGGTGCGAACGGCGATGCGATGATCATGCTTCTCGACGGCCTCGGCATCGAAGCCTCCACCGGTTCCGCCTGCAACAGCGGGGTGAACCAGCCCAGCCATGTGCTCGAAGCGATGGGTGTGGGATCGGACGGCGCGTTGCGGTTCACGCTTGGGCGGACGACAACGCGAGAGGATGTAGACGCTGTGGTGGCTGCTCTCCCGGAGGTCATTGAGCGCGCCACGTTTTAATTCATGGATCACAGGTAAATTTGCGTGTCGCATGTGAATCTTGTGACGTTTGTGGTTTACCGTTACGCCTATGATGACTCGATCCTTGCGTCCTGCTGCCCTTTTCGGTGCTGTTGCCCTGTTTGCCACAGCACTCGTGGCCGGCCCGGTCAACGCCAACACCGACGCCAACTTCGTCAACGGCGTGGATGTCTCCAACCACCAGAACACCGGGGGAGAAACACCTATCGATTGGGACTCCGTCAAGGGTGACAATCAACGCTTCGCCTTCGTGAAGGCGACTGAAGGAACCGACTTCACTGACAAGTCCTTCCACAAGTTCGCTCAAGAAGCAGCGGATAACGGCCTGGCCGTCGGCGCGTACCACTTTGCCCGCCCGGCCCGTGATGCGTCTGCGCAGGCACACCACTTCTCCAACGTGGTCAACACCGGCCCGCAGACCGCGCTGCCGCCGGTGCTGGACCTTGAGGTCGATGAGGATCTGAGTCCGGAAGAACTCCAAGACTGGACCCGCACCTTTATGGAGATCGTGGAGAGTGAGACCGGCCGCACCCCGATCATCTACACCTACCGCTACTTCTGGGAGGAGAAGATGGGGGACACCGACGAGTTCTCCAACTACCCGCTGTGGCTGGCGGCCTGGCAGAACAAGGCACCGCGGCCTGTCGGCGGCTGGGACAAGGTGGACATCTGGCAGCGGTCCGACAACGGCCGCATCTCCGGCATCAACACCCCGGTGGACACCAACCTGTTCAATGGCAACCAGGGCCAGTTCGCCCGCTTCAGTGCCGGCGAACTGGACGCGACTGGCGGCGTGCTCGAGCAGTTCCAGGACACGGAGATAGAAAGCGAAATTTCGGACTCACTGGAGGTCTTGGAGAAGGACAACACCGCACTCGTCGCCGCGATCCGGGGGTTGACTGCCGGCATTGTGGACACCCAGCAGGTGGAAGAGGCAGCCAAGACCTTCGGCTTCGACCCGCAGGATGCCCGCAACATCGCCGACACCGCCCGCATCCAGCTCGAAAACGGCGAGCTGCCGGTCGAGGACCTGAACAAGATGATGCTCGACAGCGAATACTCCGTCGGCGACCTGCTCATCCTGCTGGACAACGCCAACAAGTAAAGGCCCGCGCGCGGCAGAGCTCTAGGTCAGAGGCGGGTCTCGGCGAACGACACCAGAAGACGCGAGGTTCCTCGCCCACGAGTCATCTTTGAAGTGGGCCGGAACGGCACCCCCGAGCAACCGTTTGGTCAGTTCGGGGGTTTCTTCTATCTCCACCGTTGAGCCGAGCAGCACGATGTTTCCGTATCTCCGCCCCTTGAGCATCGGCGGATCCGCGATCACGGCCAGGTGCTCAAAGACCTCCGCCATTCCCGCCAGCTCTTCGCGTGCTTCCTTCAGGTCGCCGTGGGAGCCGCAGTTAGCCACGTACAGGCCGTCCGCGGAGAGGGAACGTGAGCAGGCCTGGTAGAACTCGACCGTCGTCAAGCTGCGCGGTGTGGTCGCGGACTCGAACACGTCGCGGATGATCACGTCGCGGCTGGCGTCGACGAAACCGTCGGTCTCTTCGCGTGCGTCACCGACACGGATTTTCACTGCGGGTTTGCGCGGGATGTCGAACTTTGCCCGGGCTAGCACCGCCAAGTCCATGTCCCATTCCACGACCGTGTTGCGCGAATGCGGCCACACGTGCGCGAAGTAACGGGCAAGCGTGCAGCCCCCGCCGCCCAGGTGCGTCAGCCGCGGCTTCTCCCAAGTCCGGGTCTCCACTGCCGCGGCGATCCACCGCATGTACTCGAAATCGAGACGCTCCGGCTCGCCGGGGACTATATGCGAGCTGGGCACCCCGTTGACCATGAGCAGCATCGACCCGTCCGGCTCGTGAATGATCTCGGCGACGCCGGTGTCGATCTCATGGAATTCGCTGTCGTGCGCCATGAAGGTCGAGACTACAGGCGCGCATCAGTTCTGCGCAGATACGTGGTCGCGCCCGCCCAGGCGATGCTCGCGAGAACGATCGAAGCAAGGAGTACTTTCAGGATTCTGCCGACTTCAAGCGCTCCTGCGTACACGACGGCTGTGCTTTCCAGCCACATTGTGTCCGTGAGCAGAGCTTGGGGCACGACGAATTGCATACCCGGTGCACCGGAGGAGAGAACTCCGAATGCGACTATGCTCGCGACGAGCCCGATGGCGATTGGCACTGCAAAGCTGCGGATTGTCATCGATAGCAACGACTGCCATGACGCGACAGCGACGGCTGGTATGAGCGAGAACAACGCGGCCCCGACCAGGCTTGCTGGCGGCGGCCCTGAAAGCCCCGTCAACCAGCCCGCTCCGATACTTAGAACCAAGAAAACGAGCTGCATAAGTATCGTCAACGTCATGATGGTAGCGAGTTTAGAGGTGATCAGAGCTGCGTAAGAGCGCGGTGAAGTAAGCAACGGTGCCCAGTTACCGCCCCGATGCTCAACCCGCCACACCGCCGCCGTGAGAATGGCGATGCCCATGCTCATAAATAACATTCCGTAGAACAGCAGTGCTTGGGACCAGTAGCTGTCCCACCCTTGGTCAAGAGTCTCTAAGTTGGCTGCGTAGTTGCCGGCTCCGAATGCGACAGCAATGAAAGGCACGCCTAAAACGACCGTCCATATGTAGGAGCGGTGCAGTTTAAGCATGTCGTTGAGGTACAACTGCATGGCTAGACTTCCTTTCTATTGAGTCGGCAGGTTAACGCCAAGAAACCGACAGTGATCAGTGTTAAGTACGCGAGCCACGCCATCCAGCTTGGATCAGTGGCGGAGATGCCCGAATCTGAGAAACGGTAGGGAGTCGTAACCGCGAAGTATCCGAATGGGTTCATCGCTGCGAGCCACGGCGGAGACAACATCGCGCCAACCCCGAGGAAACCTCCGACGACTCCGAGCGCTAGCACTCCGACTTGGGATTCGGTCACGGCAGAGAGAATCAGCATCACGGCGAGCACGAGAATGCTCGTGATCACGCTGGCCGCGTAGAAGCCAAACCACGCTAGGGCAGCTTGTCTAGGAGGCAGCGGGGCCCCAAGCAGAATGGGAAGCGAAAAGGACAAACTGAACTCGAGAGTCTTCAACGCGGTGACCAACGGTGCGGTTACGAGCAGTTTGCGGCGTAGAAGTGAGCCGGTTGGCACACCAGCCATCGCGTTGAGCATCCACCCTCCACTCGCGTGTTCGGTATCCACAGCGCGGGGACCTGACCCCTGTTTGGTAGACACCTCTGAGTCCGGCTGTGTTGAGTCGGGGAAAGGTAATCTACCTCCATGCCT
>NZ_JAGPZA010000027.1:0-24449 GCF_024454095.1 Corynebacterium sp. CCUG 69979
ACGCTTCCTAACAATGCGCTAGAGTAAAGCCAATAATTTCACCCCCACGGTGTCTACTTTCCGGGGGCCGGGCCCTTCGTCTCAACACAGTGCTAGTAACCGTAGGATTTAAACTCAGGGATGCCCCTTTGCAAGACAAATGCAGAGGGGCATCCCTGAGTCTTCTATTAGAGGTAGCTATATAGTGCGGTCCTGCCAATGCTGAGCCTGCGCGCCACCTCAGACATCGAGATGCTGGCATCCACCCGCCCTCGTGCTTGGACAGGCTTCTCATCTGTGAGTGATTTTGCCCGGCCTTTATAAAACCCGCGAGTTTGCCCGAGCAATACTTTCCGACTGGCGCTCGCGAATAATCGAGCACTCAAACCCCACCACGCTGCCGAGGAACCCGAGCATGAGCTTGGCGATCGGCTAGGCTTGGTGCTGCTGCGGAAGTCGCGCCCCGCGACTTCCTTGCCCCGTGTGATTGTCACGTCCTGGTGCTCGTTTGCACGTGCGCACTCTAACGTTTTGAGCGCTCCTTGTTGCTCATACTGTCACGCAATACGCCAGCACATTGCGTGACACAAGCGTCCTGCTATCTGGTCACCAGTGTTCACACCCCCTGACAACTATCTATGGCCGCTGGCGCGCCTATTTTCATGGTACAGTTTTTCTCCCTTGTAGCGGGAGACTCTTTCCGCAGGTCATGTGGCATTCCCGGGATTTTGACGCGTTAGCGTCGAAAAAAAGAACATGGGGGTACCTACCTACGGCAAGACCTGACTAGCCTAGCAACCAGCTAAAACATGTCCAAATCCCTGCTCAGAAGCATAGAGCTGAGGTGTAGGGTCGGCGCCATTCAGGGCCGACCGACCTCACTAGCCGCACCTGCTGGCTCACACACTCACCTGCACAGCTCCACAATCCCTCCTTGTAGTACTTTGATTAGGCTTACCTTGTTCATATAAGCTTGCTCCCGTTAAGATCATGGACTTTCACGCGTCAAGGAGGGATGCATGGCTATCTCTACCCCGCATGCGCAATCCCCTTCTCAATCACACCTGGGGTCTCGCGCGGACGCTACTGCGGACGCTTCTGCCAGCGCTCCATCAGGTAAAATCCCGCGTCGCCTCGTCGGCCTCGGCGTCCTTTTCCTCCTATTGCTCGCCAGCATCGTTGCCAGCATCGTGTTTGGATCACGGCAGATCCCTTTTGGAGAAGTGTCCGCCGTGTTCCGCGATCTCGGCACGGCGTTCGGCCACGCGGAGGGGCTGAATGTGGATCAGCGCGTGATCGTCGAGCTCCGCATTCCCCGCACCCTGTTGGGCCTAGTCGCCGGTGCTGCCCTTGGCGCCTCCGGTGCATTGATCCAAGGGCACACGCGCAACCCTCTCGCGGACACGGGCATTCTCGGCATCAACTACGGTGCGTCCCTGGCCGTGGTTGCCAGCTTCTCCTTGCTGGGTGTGACGTCCGTGTGGGCTACCAGCATGTGGGCGTTCGGTGGGGCCATCGCTGCTACTGCGTTGGTGTTTAGTTTGGCGTCCATAGGAGGAGGACAGGCCAATCCAATGACGCTGGTCCTCGGCGGCGCGGCTTTGTCCGCGGTCCTCAGCGCCATCATCAGCGGTTTTATCCTCACTGACGATGCCAATCTGGATCGCATGCGCTTCTGGACCGTCGGCTCCATCGCGGGCCGGGATCTCACCGTGTTCTACGGCGTGCTGCCGTTTATCCTGGTGGGCCTCCTGCTGGCGTTCATCACGGCACCGCAGCTAAACCTCCTGAATCTGGGCGATGACATCGCCTCCGGACTGGGCATCAACACCCAGCGCGCCCGCCTGATTGGCATGGCTCTGATCGCACTGCTGGCCGGTGCCGCGACAGCTGCCGCCGGCCCCATCACCTTCATCGGCCTGGTGGTCCCGCACCTCGTGCGCGCCATCACGGGCCCTGATTACCGCTGGATCCTCCCTTACTCTGCCCTGACGGGTGCGGTGATGATGCTGTTCGCAGACGTGGTGGGCCGTCTGATCGCTCGTCCGGGCGAGTTGCAAGTAGGCATCATCCTCGCGTTCGTGGGCGCGCCGTTCTTCATCGCCCTTATTTATCGACGCCGGGTGGTGGCCATTTAATGAGTTCCCTCCTTGCCCGCCCTACCTCTTCCACTATCCCTGGGCGCCCGCCATTCCGCGTGGGCTCATTTTCTGTGGTCTGGCGCCCTCGCGCGTTGACGGTGTCTCTATTGCTGCTCGTGGCGATCGTCTTGCTAGCGGCGGTCTCCATCGGCCTGGGTGACTATCCTGTGTCCCCGGCTCGTGTGCTGGAGGTGCTGTTCACCGGCCAGGGCACCCGCATTGAGCGTCTGGTGGTTTTGGATTGGCGCATGCCTCGTGCGCTGACGGCCATTCTGGTGGGCTGTGCGCTGGGATTATCCGGAGCCCTCACTCAGTCCGTGACTCGCAATGCGCTGGCCAGCCCGGATATCTTGGGCTTCACTACGGGCGCGTCCGCGGCCGCGGTCACCGTCATCACTCTGGGTGGTGGCGCTGGTGGTTTCCTCGGCTGGCTCAGCAGCATCGGCATTCCCTTGGCCGCGGTGCTTGGTGCGGCTGTCACCGCAACGGTGATGTGGGCTCTGGCGTGGAGGAGATCGACTGATTCCTTCCGGCTAGTGCTGTTCGGCATCATCATCTCTGCTCTGTTGACCTCGTATATCAACTTCCTGATGATCCGCACGGAGTTGCGCGATGCCGCGGCCGCGCAGTTCTGGCTTACTGGCTCCCTGAGCACTGCGGACTGGTCCAAGATGTGGCCCATCGCCATTGTTGTGTTGGTGTTTACACCGCTGCTGGCCTGGATTGGTCACCAACTTTTAGCCACCTTGCTGGGCTCGGATACTGCACGGGCTTTGGGACAAAACGTCCAGGGTGTGCAGGTGCTTCTGCTCGCCGCTGCCGTGGCTTTGGCAGCAGTGGCGGTCTCGGCCGCTGGCCCCATCGGGTTCGTCGCCTTCGTGGCCCCACAGGTGGCGCTGCGCTTGTGCAACTGCTCTGCACCACCGCTTCTGGCCTCTGCGCTGACCGGCGCTGCGCTACTCCTGCTGGCAGATATCAGCACCCAAACTCTTCTGCCCGTAGAGCTGCCGGTGGGCATTCTCACCTCGGCAATCGGCGGTGCGTTCCTTATTTATTTGCTGGTCCAACGGAATAGGTCAACCACGGCATGAGAAAAGATCCCACCCTGGAAGTTAGCAGTGCCGCGAACAAAGAAGGACACATGACTCAGAAGCACAGCATGAGCGCACGCGGCCTCGCCGTGGGCTACGGCGACCGGACGGTCATCGAAGGCTTGGACGTGGACTTTCCTCGCGGGCAGATCACCACAATCATCGGCCCCAATGGCTGCGGCAAATCCACGTTGTTGCGAGCCATGTCTCGTCTCCTTCCGGCGAATGAGGGCGAAGTGCTGTTAGACGGCGCCGATATCTCATCCATCAGGCGCAAGGACCTCGCACGGACCATCAGCGTGCTGCCACAAACCCCTACCGCCCCGGAGGGACTCAACGTGGCTGATCTCGTCTCGCGCGGTCGGCACCCACACCAATCGTGGATCCGTCAGTGGTCGTCCACGGACGAAGCCGAGGTGCACAAGGCGCTGGAAATGACTGGCTCGATGGGGCTGGCGGAGCGCACCCTGGATTCTCTGTCCGGAGGGCAGCGGCAGCGTGTGTGGATCTCCATGGTTCTTGCGCAGAACACGGACATCCTGTTCCTGGACGAGCCCACCACCTACCTGGATCTGGCCACGTCGGTAGAGATTTTGGAGCTGGTGCAGCGTCTACGCCGAGAGCTGGATCGGACTGTGGTGATGGTGCTGCACGATCTCAACTTGGCTGTACGCTACAGCGATAATCTCGTGGTGATGAAGGATGGACAGGTCCTCGCCACCGGGCGTCCCAGCGAGGTCATTACCCCAGAGCTACTGCTCGAGGCGTTTGCCCTCAACGCGCTAGTCATCGAGGATCCTGTCACCGGCGGTCCGCTGATCGTCCCCAAGTGACGATCAGGGCTTAGTCCTCCATCAGCTCCTGGGCGGGAGTCTTCTTGGACTTCCGCCAGTTGATCATCGCGGAAATCACCACCGGAGTCACAGACACCAGCACGATGACGATGGCGATCATGTCGATGCGATCCGCAATGCCCGGGATATCCCCCAGCAGCACGCCAATGCCGACCATGCTGACAATCCACAGCACTGCACCCGTGACGTTCCATCCCACGAACTTCTTGTACGGCATCTCCGCGGTACCAGCGGCCACGGGAATGTAGGTACGCACGATCGGGATGAAGCGCCCCAGTACCAGAGCCAACGGCCCGTACTTCAGGAAGAAAGCCTCGGCTTGTTCGAGGTGCTCGGTTATGAGGATCTTGGCGTCGGGCTTAAACAACTTGCGGCCAAAGCGGTGGCCGAGCCAGAAACCTACCTGGTCGCCCAAGAACGCCGCGACGATGGCCACGCCCACCAGAATCGGAACGTTCAAGCCCAGCTGATCGCGCAAGATTGCCGCGGTGACCAGCATGGAATCGCCGGGGAGGAACGGGAAGAGCACGCCGGATTCAATAAAGATAATCAGCGCAATGCCGCCGAGCGCCCAGCCGCCAAAGTTCTGGAGCAGGGTGGTGGCGTCCATGAGGTCGCTTAAGTGCACAGGGAATCCCTTCTAGAAAACAACTGGTCTATTCTTACCCCGGTTTCTGACCGGAATACAGGCAGCTCGCCCCTAGCGTGCATCCGTTATCCCCATGAGTGCCCGTCCCCTAGCCAGCAACAGCAAAACCGCCCCAGCACGTTCATGCGGGGCGGTTCGGCAGTTGATTCAGACTACTTCGTGGCGTCTGCCAACGGCTGCTCGATCTTGTCCAGCAGGTAGTTCAGGCTCAGCACGGTCTGCCATCCGAAGGCCTTTTCCAGGTCGCCTTCCAGGTAGACACTGTGTCCGTCCTTCACGGCGGGCAGCTTGCCCACGATCGGATCCTCGGTCACAGAAGCCTTGCTCTGCTTCGGAGAGTAAGACAGTTGATCCCACACCAGCACGTCAGAGTTGATCTGGTCTGCGTTTTCCTTGGAGACCTCACCGTAGAACTTGTCCTTGGTGATGCCCGCGTAGGCCGGGTTGATCTTGAATCCCAGCTCGGTGAAGAAGCGGCTACGCGGATCGCCCTCGGCAAAGACAGCCAGGCTCTCGTCGGAGACAGTGGCCACGCCGAGTTCCTTTTCGGCCCATTCTGGGTGGCGGCCCTTGAGCTCTGCGAACTTCTCCTTGACCTGCTCCACCTGGCGCTTTGCCTCTTCAGGCTTGCCCACGGCCTGCCCGATCTCTTCCGTGGTCACGTCCCATGGTTGCTGTAGTTCTTCGTATTCGCCCTTTTGTACGACGACAGGGGCGATCTCAGACAGCTTCTTGTACGTGTCTTCATCGATGTCCGAGTACACGGCCACGATGAGGTCTGGATTGTCCTTGGCGATGGCTTCCGCGTTGACTTCTGTGTCCTTGTCGATCCGAGGAGTGTCGCCCTCGATCTTGTCATTGGACCAGTTGCCCGCAGCCTGACCATCCGGGGTCATTCCGTCCCAGTACTTCACGGAGACAGGAGTAACTCCCAGCGCCAGCAGTGCGTCCTGATCCGTGTAGCCCAAGGAGACCACGCGCTGCGGGGCTTCCTTGATTTCGGTGGAGCCGTAGCGGTGCTCGATGGTGGTGGGGAATGCGCCCTGCTCGGCGTTGACTGCCTGGGAGTCCCCGGAATTTCCGGACTGGTCATCAGTCGAGCAAGCGGTCAGTGCCGCGCCCAAGGTCAGCACAGCAGCGGTGCTAACGAGAATCTTCTTGAGTGTCATTTTTCTCCGTTGTTACTGGTGACGGATTTCCGCGCGAGGCGTGGCCCGTACACAAAAGGGAAAGGTCAAACCTTTGGTTGGATATATCCAGCCCTATGTCCAAAGAATTCGGTGGCGGTCAGTTCCGAGTTGTCGTCGAGACGAACACGATCCAGAACAATCGCCGGCGCCGGCACGTTGGCACGGGGCGATCCACAGACCACCGCGATTCCTCCCTCGTGAGGGATGGTGACTCGGCCGGGGGTTCCGCCGAAGCGGCCCTGCGAGACGTGCGCGGAAAGCACGCGGACGCGCTGGCCTCGGAATTCAAAGTAAGCATTGGGGTACGGGTCGGACTGCGCCCTGACCAGCAAGGCGATATCTTCCGCAGGTTGGGTGAAATCTATGCGAGATTCCTGCTCGCCGCGCTTGTGGAAGTACGTAGCGCGGGTGGGATCTTGAGGTTGCGCAGTGGCGGTGCCTTGGGCGACGTCACTCAATGCGCGTTCCACGAGGGGCTCGATGAGGTCGATGGTCTTGGCCACGAGATCCGTGGTGGTGTCCTGCGGACCCACGGGGATCGCGCGCTGGGCAACGATGGGTCCGCCGTCCAGCACTTCATCCATCTCGTGCACAGTGACGCCCACGTGAGTTTCCCGGTTCAACAGCGCCCACAGGATGGGCGAAAATCCGGCGTACTCGGGCAGGAGACCATCGTGGACATTCAATGCGCCGTGCTTGGCCAGGCTGAAAACCTCGGGAGGAAGCCAGGTTCGCCAATTGTTGGCCACGATGATGTCTGGTGCAGCATCGCGCAACGCCTCAATGACGTCTTGACCCACGCGCTCAGTGACACACACCTGGAGCTCATGTTCGCTGGCGAGCTCCTCAACGGAGTCTGCCCACATTTGCTCATAAGGGTGATCGCTGGCAGGGTGCGTAACTACCAAAACTACTTCATGACCAGCATTGATGACCGCAGACAACGTCCGGTGTCCCCACGACTGATAGCCGAAAACAGCAACTCGCATGCAGGGGATGTTAGCTTAGGTTTACCTATGTAGTCAATGATGAAAGTGGCGCAATTTTCATGCCAGACTCCCCGGACGTGACCACCCTTCACCGAATCTCGGTGCCCGCGGATGCGGAAGCCCTCGTTTTCCCGGACCCCTACCGCTCGAACGTCGAGCTCACCGAATCGATGTCCACCGTCGATGTGCGCATCCCGGCGCACTCAGCAGTGACCTATAGCTTTCAATCCGGCGAGCTGAAATATCCCGATCCACATAACGCACACGGCGCAGGCCCACAGGCGAGCCTATTGAGCGGCGATTCTGTGGACCAGACACTCTGGCCGCCTCGCTCCCCAGAAGTCATCGCGGACTTGCCCGGCGCACGCCTGTCCATCGACCGGAAGGTATTCGGCAGGCGCTGCACCGCGCGCCTCGATGACCGCGGTGCGGATACCACCGTGGTGTTTTTGGATGGCGATGACTGGATCCATCTGCATGACCTCACGGGCGCACTGGACCGGGCAGTCACGGCAGGGCTTATCCCCCAGATCAACCGCGTCTTCCTGCCGGCAGCCAAAGACCGCAGCGAGGAGTACACCTCCCAAACATTCGCCAGCGCACTGGCCACCGAGCTTCCGCCGATCATCAACAGCAGCCACATAGTCCTGGTGGGGCAAAGCTTCGGCGGTCTCTCCGCCCTGCGCGCAGCTCTTACGGCTTCCACCGAAACCACGCCTGCAATCAAAGGAGCCATCGCCCAGTCCCCTGCCGTCTGGTGGTCCGCTGACCGTTCTGCAGAGCTCGCGGACACGCTCTCGGACGGGCCCGCAGGAGGCGACATTGCCGCACAGCTCACTGGCCCCTCACTCGAAAATCCTGCGGCTCACAGTGGCTCCGGTCTGGCACGCATCGTACTGACGTGCGGTGCAGAAGAGCCGCCCATGCAACGACACGTGGATGCAGTGGCCGATGCCCTGACACGCCGCGGCTTTCCCACCACCAATCACCGCACGCCCGGTGGCCACGACCCTGCGATGTGGCGCCACGGGATCATCCCGGCACTCGCCGAATTGCTGGGCTGAATCTACGAGCGCGCCTCCACAAACTCCGCCACGCGCTCGACTGTCCGCAGACCGTAGAATTCGCGCACGCCAACCTCCACTCCCAGCTCTCCACGCAGCAGTGCGCAGAGCTTGATGACCGCCATGGAGTGCCCACCCATGTCAAAGTAATCAGCATCCACCGGCACGTCCTCGGGCTCAATATCTAGCGATTCGGCAAACAGCTCCGCCGTGATCTCCTCGATTTCGTTCGCCGGTTCGCGGCCCTTCTCCGTGATCCTTTCTCCCTCACCCAGTGCAGCAAGGTCGGTCTTTCCATTCGACGTCACCGGCAACTCATCCACGATCGACCATCGATCCGGGATCATGTAGCTGGGCAGTTCCTCGCGCAATGCATTACGCACGCCAGTCAGGAAACTCTGCCGCTCCCCCTGGTCCGCATCGCGCAGTTGTGGGGCCACGAGGTGACAGGCCAGGAGTGTGGCGTCGGATATACGAACAGGAACGGTCACGCAGTGGAGGATGCGGGGATCAACGCCGCGGGACACGGCGGCCGAGACGTCGCCGGGATCCACGCGGTGACCACGAATTTTCACCTGATCGTCGCTGCGTCCGAGGTACTCGAACATGCCATCCGCACGCACGCGGACGATGTCTCCCGTGCGATACATCCGCTCACCCGGGGCGCCCCACGGGCAGGCGACCATGGAGCTGGCGGTGCGCGCCGCGAGCCCATGATACTCCTGCGCTAAGCCGCTGCCCGCGAGGTAGAGCTCACCCGGCGCTCCTGTAGGAACGGGGCGCAACCACGGGTCCAAAACGAACGCCGCCGTGCGATCCACCGGCATTCCGATCACGGGCGTGGCGCTCTCATCCGTGCCAGCACCCAGGGCGTTGATGGTGTACTCGGTGGGTCCATAGAGGTTGTATCCGCGCACGTCATCGGCCTTTCGCAAGGTCTCCCACACGCCGTGCGAGACAGCCTCGCCGCCCAAGAGCACCAGCCGCGGGCGATGCGCGCCGGATTCCAGCATCCCCTCCGCGAGCAGCTGCTCGGCAACGGTCGGGGTGACGTTGATGACATCCACCTGATGCGCGCGAATGGCCTCAACCATGGCCGCAGCATCGCGTCGCAAATCCTCGGAGAAGATCCGCACCTCGTGGCCTTCCACCAGCCAAAACAGCTCTTCCCACGACATATCGAAGGCGAAGCTGATGGCATGCGCGATCCGCAACGTCCGCCCATCGGCAGCAGCTGGGGCGAAGATCTTGCGCCGGTGATTGTCCAGCATGTTGTGCAGCCCGCGATGCTTGATCACCACGCCCTTGGGCTTGCCGGTCGATCCGGAGGTGTACATCAGGTAGGCATCGTCCCCGGGCACCGCCGCAGGCGTGTGGGTGGTGGCGTGGGAATCGGCAGTGGTGACGTCGACGCAAGGAAGCGCACCGATCCGCTCCATGCGCTCCCGAGAACTCGAGTCCACCAGCGCGGCTGCGGGCTGGCTGTCCTCCACGAGGACCCGGAGCCGCCCATCGGGGTGCGTCAGATCAAGCGGCGCGTAGCGCACCCCTGCCCACAGGGCTCCCAGCAGAGCCACCACCGAATGCGCGGAGCGCTCCACCGCAATGGCGACAGTATCGCCGCTGGTCACGCCGCAATTCTTGATCTTTTCCGCAATGTCGGAACAGCGAGCAATCAGCTCACCGAACGTCCACTGCTGTGCGTCATCCGCTAGCGCGATGCGATCTGGGAAGCGCTGGGCGGTGTCCTTGAGCTCATCCGCAATGGTGCGGTCAATGCCTTCGGCCTTCTGCCAGGAAGCCATCTGCTCCGTCGTGCTTTGCGGGGAAGAATCCTCCGCTCGGGCTGGCGCCAACTGGGCCAGCTGAGCGAGCGGGACCTCTGGTGTGTCCACAAACGCGGTCAGGACTTCGGTCGCGGCCTTGAGCACGGAATGTGCGAGGGACTCGTCCACCACGTCGTGGCGGAATTCCAGCTTGATGCCCAGCTTCGGCCCCGGAGTGAATACCCAGGTCAGAGGGAAGTGCGTGGAATCTTCCGCGCGCTCCTCCACAACCCCGTGGCGTTCCCGAAGTTCCGCTGCTGCCTGCGGATCGAGGAAGTTCTGCACCACCACCATGGAATCGAACAGCGTGCCTACCCCCAGCTGCCGCTGGATGGCGCCGAGGTCCGCGGAATCGTGGTCCATATCCTCGATGCGCTGGCGATAAACATCCTGGACCAGTTCTTCTATGCTCTGGCCGGGCCGAGCTGTCACTCGCACTGGCACTGTGTTGAGCAGCACTCCCACCACATCAGACATGGCGGGGTCGCTCAAGGCATCGCGGCCACTGACAGACTGACCAAACACCACATCCGAATCCCCTGTGACAGCACCCAAGGCCACGGCCACGGCTGCGTTGACCACGGAGGTCAACGTCACGGCCTGCGCCCGGATCTTTTCCTGCAGTGCGCCGGTCAGCTGCTCGCTGACCTCGGCAAACACCTGGCGAGGCAACTCGCTACCAGCGTGCTCTGAAGAGATATCCGCGGCCTGCGGGGCAACGAGCGTGGGCTGAGACAACGTCTCTAGGCGATGTACCCAATAGTCGCTATCTGCCTGCTCTTTGCGAGTGTCAACGGACTCGAGCAGGGCGTCAGCAATAGAACAACCGCGAGGAACCAACTCTCCCGCACCCTGCGTGCGGGCCTGGCCGGACCTCAACGTCAGCCTCTCGAGGAAGGTTTGCAGCATCACTGCACGCGACCAACCATCGACCAGAACCAGGTGGTAGGTAAGAAGCAGCGTGTCGCCAGGCTGTCCGTCACTTCGGCCGGTGACGATGGTTGCCTTCGCCAGCGGCACGGATGCGAGATCGATGCCCGCGCTGCGATCAGCGTGCATGATCGCCTCGAGATCCCCTTCGGTGGTCTCGACGGGGAGGTCAATGCCCTGTCCACTCCACGGCAAGTTCTGCACGGGTTGGCCGGAAGCATCGGTGTGGAACTCCGCGCCCATGGCTGGATGCACGGTCACTGTGTCCCGGAAGGCTTCCACCACGGCCTCGGCATCCAGTCTCCGGTCAAACGTCAACGCAGTCTGTGCAACGTAGGCACCCGGTGCTGCCACCTGTGACTGGAACCAGATTCCGCGCTGCAGCACGCTCAGCGGAGCGCGGCGTCCTGAGGATTGCTCGCGGCTGACGTGCTCCTGCAACTCGCGAGCAACCTCGCCGATGGCGCTGCGCAAACGCTCGGCGGAAATCACCGCATTCACCACGGACAGCTCCATGCTTACGGCCCGCTCGCTAGACCACACATCGGCCTCCACCAGGTAATCCGTCCACTGGCAGGCGGCATCGCCCGGCGCGTGGAGGACAGCGCCAGTCTCTCCCCGTCCGAGGTAGTTGACCAGGATCTGTGCCCCATGGGCCAGGGTTCGCTGCCCTTGCGGGTGTGTGTATCGCAGTGCCTGATAAGTGCGGCGGTCCGGGGCTGTGCCGTCCTCGTGGAGCGCGCGCATTTCCGCTGCGGCACGTGCTGCATCCGCTGGATCAGCCAACGGGATTTCCACCGGCGCGATGGTGGTAAACCATCCGAGGGTTCGACCATAGGAATGATCAGCCGGACGTCCGTGGCCTTCTACGTCCACGGCCCAGCTCCGCGCGTCCGTGCCCATTGTTCGAGCCACCGCGACGGTCACCAGTCCTGCCACGAGGTCCTGAACGTCCACACCCATCACGTCGGGTGCAACGCTCTGCAGGACCTGCGCGGTCTGTCCGTCAATGTTCACTTCGAGCGTGCTCACATGATCCGTACTCCACTGGTTCGAGTCCTCGACGGGCCGTGGCAGCGTAGCCAGTTCACTCCAGTGCAGGGCATCCTGAGCTGCTGCGGTGTGAGCATCGTGCAGTTCTTGCAGGCAAAGATCCTTGTATCTCGCCTGCCCGGAGAGAATCCTGCGCCCTGCGAGCGCATCGCGCAGATCGTCTTCCAGAATCATCCAACTGGCGCTATCGATCACCGCGTGATGAGCAACGGCCTTGACGTACCCATCCACACACCCGAGCACCACGCTACGACCAGCAGCAATATCGATGTGATCGATCAATGCATCCACGTCCAAAGCCCGCACAACCATAGGGCCGTCTCCCTCGGCACCAACAAAGTGCGCGAACGCAGAACTGGTGTCCACGCGCGTACGAAGCATCGGATGTGCCTGCGCTACCTGCTGCAGGGCCTGTTCCAAGTCCTCCACAGCGACTGGCCCCAGATCCAAGCGGCGCGCCTGCACAAAGCGGTCGCTCATGCCTCTTTCCATCTGCCTGCGCAGCATCGCCGGGATGGGGAAAGCCCCCGAGATCTCCTGGTGCCCGTCCTTGGGCAGGGCTTCTTCCTGGCTCTGCCTTGTTTCCTGGATTTTCTGCTGGGTGGCCTGCGGCGTGACCCGCTCGGCAATCTTGCGTGGCGTGCGGCCCAAGAAGAAGTCCCGCGGAGTCACGTTGAGATCAGCGCGCGCCAGCGCGTGAGTAACGCGGATGGCAAGAATACTGTCTCCACCTAAGCGGAAGAAGTCCGAGTCCGGCTCCACCTCGGCGCGGTCCAAGCGAAGTGCATCAGCAATTGCCTGCGAGATCGCCTCCACCAGATCCGAGGTGCCCGAAGCCTGCTGAGCAGCAGGAATCTCACCCAGAAGGTCCAGGATCGCGCGCTCATCCCGCTTGCCATTGATGGTCTGCGGCACCTGCGTACTCACCGCGAATAGCTGCGGAACCATGTAGGCAGGGAGCGCGTCTCGGGCCGCTGCGGCAGCTCGGGAGGTGATCGCCTTTGCGTCGGCACGAGAATCCGTAATCAACAACGCACCCGGCACCTGGCCTTCGGGCAGATCGACGACCACCACGGTGGCCTCCCGCACACCGCTGACCTTCTCCAGCGCGCTCTCGATCTCCCCCAGCTCCACGCGATAACCGCGCAGCTGCACCTGCCTATCGGCGCGGCCCACGTAATCCAGATGACCGTTGTTCAGCACCTTTGCCATGTCATTGCTGCAGTACATCCGCGCGCCGCCGCCAACGAAAGGATCGGCCACGAAGCGGGAGGCCGTGGTAGAAGCAAGCCCCCAATAACCCGCGGTGACCTGCGGCCCGGCAACGTACATCATGCCGGTCTCTCCAGGCTGCACCGGCTGTAATTGCGCGTCCAGAACATAGGTACGCAACCCGTCCATCGGGCGGCCGATCGGGCTGCGGGCCTCCCCTGCATTCTCGGAGCATTCGTGTGCTGTGACGTGCACTGTCGTCTCCGTGATGCCATACATGTTGATAAACCGAACATTCGGATGAGCACTGCAGTAGGCAGCCTCCGCGCGGGCCTCCAAGGCCTCGCCGCCGAAGATCACCGTGCGCACCGCAGAGTCCTGCCCGAGGTGCGGCTCCAACGCGGCAAAGGCGGTTGGGGTCTGGCTCAGCACCGTGATGGCTTCGGCACGCAACACCTCTGCGGCATCCTCGGGCGAGCGCATCAGCGCATACGGCATCACCACGGCACGCCCGCCGGAGCTCAGCGCTGCCCACATCTCCCACACCGAAAAGTCAAAGGCGAAGCTGTGGCTGATCGACCACACGTCCTCCTGCGAAAACTCCACGTGGCTGCGAGCATTGCCCAGCATCGCGGTCACGTTGGCGTGTGTGACGGCCACGCCCTTCGGCCGCCCTGTGGAGCCGGAGGTGTAGATCACGTAGGCGATGTCATTGGCACGGGCCACGCTTGCCGACCGGCCCGCAGGCGGCTTCGCTTCCCCGCTCATCGTCTGTTCACTGACCACGAGGACGGGACAATCTACCAGCTCAGAGACCATTTTTTCCGCGCTGGGAGACACCAGCACGGCATCGGGCTGGCAATCCTCCAGGATCAATTCCACCCGCGCTTGCGGGGACAACGGATCCACGGGAACGTAGGTGCCGGCGGACATCGTGGTCGCCAGAATGGCCGCAACCTGCCACGCATCGCGCTCCATGAGCAGGGCTACTCTCGGGGTGTGGATGGCAACCTTCCGGTCCAGCACAGCGCGTATACGCTGAGCGGCGTCGTCTAGTTCTTCGTAGGTCCAATGCTCCGCAGCACCGTCTTCTCCGATGCTGGTCAGGGCGGGCCGGTCGCGGGAGTGCTCGAAGCTGCGTCGCCACAAAGAAGGAAGCGTGTCCACACCAGATACCGCACCCAACGCCTCTGCAACCTCACCCACGGTCGCCACCGCACCGGATTCAGACAGCAAAGAATCCACACTCACCGCGAGCATCTGCGCGATCCTTTCGGCACGTACCTCGGTGATTCGCTGCGGATCGTAGATCAGGCGCAGTGGGTGCTCAGCGGAAGGGTTGACCACGACGGACAGGGGAAAGTGCGGCGCGCCATTGTTGCGCACGTCAGCAACCTGTAGTGGCGAGCCGGGGCAGCCCACGTCCTGTGGAGATAGCGGCACCTCCACCACCATCAACGTATCCAGCAGTTCGCTGGCGTTGGTTCCCAGGTCGCGGGCAATATCAGCCAGGCTGACGTGCTGCACATCGCGGACCTGATTGTTGTGATGGACCATGGCGTGCAGCATGCTGGTCACCGGCAGGGTGGGATCAGATTGCCCCGGCGCGACCACCGGGATGGTGTTGAGCTGCATGCCCACGGCATCGGCCACGCCAAGAACGGGAATGTCACGGCCGGAAACGGAAGTGGCAAACACCACGTCAGCCCCAGGTTCGCAGCCCACCAAGGTGCGAAGGACCAGCCCCCACGCCGCGTGCACCACATCCGGCAGGCCCACACCCGCTGCCCGAGCACGCTCAGACAAGCCAACAGTCCGCGGATCGTCTACCAGCAACTCCCGGCGCTCGAGCGAACTCGAAGGATTAGGGCACAGCACCGTGGGGCGTACCTCGCGCATTTCCTCGCGCCAGACGGACATATCGGCTTCCGCGTCTCTGCGCGCCACCCATCGCACGCTGCCGGCCATTCCGGCGTCCGGGTCGTAGCGCGGGATTCGGGCATCGTCATCCCGGTAGATCTCCAGGAGATCCCGCAGCATGATGGGCACGGACCATCCGTCGGCGATCAGGTGATGCACCGTCTGGATCACGGCGATGTCCTGGCCACACACCGCACCATCGACACTGGTCGGGAGCACAACGGTCCATCGCATGAGCGGCTCGGGCGCGGCATCACCGGGCGGCTGCAAGGAGATTCCCCGCGAGAGGTCATCAGCGGCAATCTCTTCCGTACGCTGCACGAGCCACCCGTCTAATCCAGGCCCAGCCAACTCGGCAGGCACCGTCACGTCCCGAAAGTCCACCCGCAAATGCTCGGCAATCCCCGGATCAATCACGGCAACCACATCGCCACCGTCAGTTTCCCAAGGGCGGGTGCTCAGTGCGGGGTGGCGTCGGATCAAATTACGCGCAGCGCGGGCGAATCGCTCCCGGTCAAACGGTTCGCTGCATTCCACCCGCAAGACCTGTTGCTCCACATACGAGCTGGCCGATTCCTCGAATAGCGAGTGGAAGTACATGCCGTGCTGCAGCGGGGTCAGCGGCAGCACGTCCTGCAGCTCCGCGGAGCTCTGCGCAGTGATTCGTGCCAGGTCCGCAGAGTTCACGGGTGCGGGGGCAACGTCGCCCACGGACAACACGCCGTGATCGGCAAGCGCTGCCACCTCGCGCAATGCCACATCCCAGTGCGCGACCAATTCGTCGATCCGTTCGGGGGAGATCCTGCCGCGCGCCCAGGAGATCGTGGTGCGCAGGACGTATCCCTCGCCGGTGTCTTCGGCGATCGCGTTGAACTCCAGCTCGCGGACCAACGGCTGGTCCGGGTCGCGTTGCTCGCCGAGTTGGCCGGTGGAACCCGCGGGAGCGAAATCTTGTGCTCCTGCGGATACGCGCCCCAAGTAGTTGAACAGCACCTGTGCCTGCGGAGGGGTCTTCGCGGACTGATGCAACCAGGTGTGGGCCTGGTAAGGAACGCCGTTGCCGGGGATGGCCGCGAGCTGGTCTTTCACTGCGTTGAGTGCCAGCGCTAGCGGGGCGATGCTGCCCTCGACCTCTGTGGAGGCCTCCTGCACTGCCGCCCGGGTGGGGTCGATCAGCATGGGATATAGGCAGGTGAACCAGCCCACCGTGCGTGAAAGGTCTGCTTCCCTGCCCTGTGGCCCGGGTACGAATCGGGTTTCGCGGCCGTGCCCCTCCATCTCCACCAGGGTCCATGTTTGTTTGTTTCGACGCCAACGCGCCAACGCCACGCTCAATGCCGTAAGCAATACGGAATTCGCCCCCGTGCGGAAAGCGTGGGGCACCGCACCCAGTAATTCGTCCGTGATCTGCACTGATGCCTCATGTACCACGCTGCGCTCCTCACGGACTGTGGGCGCTTTCTCGGGACTATCAGCAAGCGCTGGCACCTGCGGGTCCCGCAGAGGTTCATCTGCACTCGGCAATGGGGGCAGGGAACTATTGGCATCCTCCGCGAATTCGCCAGTATCAACGGCCTGTTGCAGCAGCTGCGTCCATCGGCGCAGGGACGTCCGCTCCGGCGCGAGCTGTTCCCCGCGATACGCCGCGGCGAGGTCCTCGCCGATAATGTTCCATGACACGCCATCGACCACCAGGTGATGCACCACAAGGCGCAATCTTCCGGGCACCAGCCCAGCCGCTACCACCACTCCGACTGCCGGATCCAGCAGTTCAGAAAGCGCAGCGATGTCCGTGGTGGGGTGGATCGCCACCGCTTCTTCGGCAGATTCCTCCGGGAGTTCCAGCCGCAAGGGATTCCGCTGCACACGGGCCCGCAGTGCAGGGTGCGCCTGCAGCACGTCAGCCACCATTCGCCCGGCCAGCTGCGCATCCACATCTTCTGGAACTGAAAACTCCACGGACTGAATGAAGCCGTCCACGTGATCAGTAATGGAATCGAACCAGCGCAGAATCGGCAGCGACTGCACCTCACCGGTTGGTTCATCGTCTGGATCCTGCACGAAGGTTCCGCGCTCTTCGGCGCACCGAGCCAGTTGCTGTGGAGTGCGCGCAGAGAAAATATCTCCCACACTCACCTCCACCCCGCGCCGTCCCAGAGCCGAGACCAGGGTGATGGCCCGCAGGCTATCGCCACCGATATCGAAGAAGTCCGTCTCCGCACCCACCGCGCTAACCCCCAATGCTTCAGCCATTGCCTCCGCGAGCAGAGCAACGGTTTCCCCGTCACGTTCAGCATCGGCCGGGGCATCAGTGAGCGAGCTCCAATCAGGTTCCGGCAGTGCCTTCCGATCCACTTTTCCGTTGGCCGTCCGCGGCAACTCATCCATGACGGTGATAATCGCGGGCACCATGTATTCGGGCAGTACCTCGGCACACCAACTACGGATCGCAGCACCCACGAGGCCCGCAGTCACCGTCACGTAGCCCAGCAGTCGCCCCTCCCGAGCAATCACGCTCGCCGCCTCCACATCTGGGTGTCCCACCAGCGCAGATTCCACGTCCTCCAACTCCAGACGCATGCCACGGATTTTCACCTGATTATCGGCCCGCCCCACGAATTCCAGCGAGCCGTCGTTGTGCCGGCGCACCAGGTCTCCCGTGCGGTACATCCGGGTTCCGTCCGACGCAAACACATCCGCAACAAAGCGGCTGGCCGTGAGTCCTGGGGCATTGATATACCCCTTGGCCAGCAGGAATCCGGCCACATAGAGTTCACCAATTTCTTGGTCTGGAACCACCCGCAGGTGCTCATCGAGCACATAGAGCCGACAGTTGGGATTGGCCACACCGATGCTCGTGTTGAGGCGATCCTCGTCGTCACGGTAGATGACGTGGGAGACACCGATGGTAGCTTCCGCTGGCCCGTACCCGTGGTACAGCGGGATGGCCAGCTGCTGGCGAAAGCGACGGAACAGCGCCTGGGTGAGCATCTCTCCGCCACACCAGACATGCCGCAAGCTGTCTAATAGATTCGTGCCTTCGGCCTGTTTGAGCATGACGTCGAGAACACTCGAAACCAGATACGCAAACGTCACGCCCTCGCGATGGATGAGGCGGGCCAAGCGTTGGGGGTCTTGCTCCACGCCCGGCGCGGCCACCACCACGCGGCCCCCGCAAACCAGCGGCAGGAAGATCTCATTGATGGAGATATCAAAGGCCAGCGGTGCCTTGAACAGGGAGGCATCATCGCGGCCGAAGAACAGGATCTGATCGCGCTGCCAGAGCAAGCGCTCCACGATCGCACCGTGGCGGATCATTGCGCCCTTTGGGCGGCCGGTGCTGCCAGAGGTAAAGATGACGTACGCAACGCTGTCCGTGGACGGCGGGGTGAACAGCTCGCGGGTGGCATCGAGGTCGAATAGCGCGTCTTCGGTGAGCGCGCAGTTGTCCGGCGTGAGTACGAAGCTCAGGCTGGCATCGTGGGTGACGGATTCCCGGCGCGCCTGCGGCCACGAGGGGTCTAGCGGGACAAAACTGCCACCGGCGAGCAACGTGGCGACGATACCCACCACCATCTCCGCGCTGCGCGGCAGGGAGATTCCCACACTCTGACCAGCGTCAATACCGTGTTCCCGCAAATTTCGCGCTACAGCAGTTGCATGGGCGACGAGCTGCGCATAGGTCAGTCTGTGCCGGTCATCCACCACTGCGAGCGCATCCGGGGTCTCCTGCGCATGCTGCAGGAGCAGGCTAATCAGGTCCGGGCGATCGCGATCCTGATCCGTGTCATTCCATATGCGCTGCTGGGCGATCCGATCCTGTTCACTGCGGCCATGACCGATGACGGCGCCGCCATCTCGAGAAGCAAGCGTATCGCCAGAGGAAAACGGAGTGTGAGCAGACGATCGGGTGGGCACAAAGAGCCTTTCGGTTGATGGGGAAACAGGGAATCAGACGCGGATGGCGGACGTCGGGCTAGGTGTCAGCCAACCTCAAGCGGAGCACGGCTCGGGAAAATCAGCCTGCGATCAGGTGCGAAGAATCCCGATGTTGCTCGGAGCGGAGATCTTCATCCGCCGGCGCACGATGCGTGCGTTGCTGACCCGTGATGGCCTCCACCAGTTCCCCGGAGCGGGTCGCGATGTTGGAGAGCAACGTGGAACCGAGTCCATGCGTGGCCTCAGTTGCTCCCTGCACGAAGAGTCCTGGCACGCGCTCGCCATTGAGCACGGCGCCGTAATCCCTAGTGACGGTGAATTCTTCACTGCCGTGACTATCAGCGTGAATCCCCGCAAGACCGCGAGATCGGAAGCCCGTGGCGCACACCACCACGTCAAAGTTTTCTGTCACCACGTCTCCGGTTACTCGGTGGCGAATGTCCACGTCGACGCTGCCGTCGGAACAATTACGCGCACCGAGCACCTCCGTGGTCCGGCGAATATCGAGCCGCTGACGCCCGGTGACGCTTTCCCGATACTGACGGTCGTGGAGCTCATCGAGGAGCTCAGATTCCACGCAGGCGTAATTGGTGTACCGGTGGCGGATCAACAGCTCGTTGCGGATCGCATCGGGCGCATGGAAGAAGTCATCAACGGCCTCCGGGTCGAACACCCGATTGGCGAAGGGGCTGTCATCGGCGGGGATGAAGCCGTAGCTGTTCAAGCTGCCCGTGACGGTATCGATATGCGGGCAATCGTGGAAGTACCGGATGGCCTCGGCTGCGGACTGGCCCGCGCCGATCACCAAAGCTCGGCGGATATCCCACCCACTGTTCAGCAGCTTCTTGGTGCGCGGGAGCAAATCGATGTTGTGGAAGATGCGCGAGGTGTCCAAGGAGCTGTCCTCTGCCCACGCAGGCATCTTGGCTTCCAGCCCGCGGGCAACCACCACGTTGCGGCAGCGAATGGACTCCGACTGCTGAGCTCGCTGCCCTTCGGACTCACCGCTTCCTAACTTCCTGCGGACGTGCACCACAAAACGAGCTCCGTCTGCGGCCAGTTCCGGAAGCGTCTCGATGGACGTCACGGTGGTGTTGTACTGCGTGTCCACGGTGATGTGATCCGCGATCCATCGGAGGTAATCGGCGAATTCCACGCGTTCCGGGGTGAAGGTTTGGCGGTTAATGAAATCAATCAAGCGGTCGCTGTGATGCAAGTAGTTGATGAAGCTGAAGCGGCTCTGCGGATTGCGCACCGTAACCAGGTCTTTAAGGAAGCTGATCTGCATGTTGGATCCTTCGAGGAGCATGCCTGGGTGCCAGTTGAATTCCGGGCGGGCTTCCACAAAGAGTGCATCGAGTTCTGGAGCTTGCTCTTCGATAGCTACCGCGAGCCCGAGGTTTCCGGGGCCGATGCCGATCCCGACGATGTCGCGGACGGAATTTTCGTGGGTACTGCGCTCTGCGGATGTCTGAGCTTGACGATCGATGATGGTCACTATGGCCTCTCTGTAGGATGCGCCAACCAACTTCTTAGGGTAGGCAATGCAAAGGGTAGGCTAACCTATCTTCTATTGCTCAACAACCCCCTAGCGGGAATTGCTCACCCCGCGTCCGCAAACTCCCAGCTAGAGGCTTCACATCAACTACGTCCTCGGCTACCGACTGGAAGGCCCTCCCCACACACAGGACCACCGTGGTACGCCCGCGGCGAATATCTCTCACCGCACGCGCCACTTTCATGCCCGTCATTGAATCCACTGACGAGACCGGATCAACCATCACCAACATCTCCGGCTCAGCCAGTAGCGCTCGTGCCAATCCCAGCCGCTGCCGCTGACCACCGGAAAGATTGCGCGCACCTTCGGTCAGCTCGTGATCCAATACCCCGGCTGAATGAGCCGCCCCCGGCGCCAGTTCATCGAGCCCTAAGGCGTTAAGAATGTCTACTGCATCCTCCGCCCTGCCCTCTCCAGAGCTCCGCAGCACCGCCTGCCCCACTGTGTCCCCAAACAATGCCGGCTTCCGAGGCTCGGCAAGCACAGCGGAACGCACATCGTCTACCGAGATCTCGCAAATATCGCGCCCCCGGATCCACAGTTGTTGAGTTTGTGGCCTAGTCAGGGAGCCAAGCTCCATCGACTCCCCCGCGACCAACGCATCCACCAGAGCATCTGCCCATGCGGCTGAACAGTGCACCACCGTCAGTCGCCCCTCTGCGAACGCCACGGAAGCCTGCTCTGATCCCTCGACCTCGCCGTCTCCTTCGGCCTCACCGTCTCCACCGCGCATGGAAATGGCAGGCGTGCCAATCTGAGCAGATGGCACGCCCTGCCCCTCACGCAGCCGCTGAGCTTCCGCCACGCGCTGCAGCCTCCGAACGGAAGCCCTCGCCAATCCAATGAAGCGCGGCATTCTGCTGCACTGCCGCATCGGCTCCGCGATAAATTGTGACAGCGCCACCACGGTGACCAACTCCCCCAACGTCACATCGCCGGAAATGGTTCGATAGCCCGCGTACAGGCCCACCGCACTCAGCAACAGCACATTGCTGCCCATCGCCACGGCTTCATAACCTCCGCTGACCCACGCGAGCTTCCGAGCATCCGCACACGCCTCTTCAGATTTACGCGCATATCCACGGTAGGCCGGATGCGCGCCAGCCACTCCCGAGATCACCGGCAGCCCCTGCAGAATGTCGGTCATGCGCGCGGTCACTCGCGCGAGCAGAGTTTGTTGCCGCTCCGCGCGGCGTTCAATGATCTGAGACAGCCGGTGCAGGACTATCAACACCACCGCGCTGAGCACCAACACCACCACTCCCAGTGGCAGATCAATCAGCGCCAGAACAATCGTGCAGAAAATGGCTCCCACCAGCGCACTGATCCCCACCGGGACCACTTCGATGATGTCTACCACCTGCACCACGTCTTCACCCACCACCGTGGGCAATTCCTGGCGAGGCAGACTGTCCGCATCGTCGGAATGCCCACCATGGCTCACCACCTGCGAGGTGATGCCTGCCCGCAATTCACATACGTTCCGAGCCGACGTAGCCTGCAGTATCCGGAACCCTGTCTGCCAGCTCACAGACACCGTCGCCAGCGTAGCGCCTAAGGCTGCGATTCCACCCACCAGGTGCCACACATTCTCGCTAGCGATAAGACTGTGCGCCAACCATCCCAGTAACACCGCAATCATGGCTTCTGCCACGTGGTAGATGCTCAGCAACAAGCCACTCAGAGCCATCGCGCGAGAATTTTTTCTGACCAGCCCGCGCAGCGTCACCACCTTGTTGTCAGACACGCGCCTGCCTCCCCTGCTCATTCCAGGCGGTCCACATATCGGCATATGTTCCGTTTCTTGCTGCCAGCTCCTCGTGCGTACCTGTTTCCACCACGCGCCCGCGCTCCATCACCACCACGCTATCGGCGGAGGTTGCTTGGCTGAGCCGGTGCGCAATCACCATCGCCGTCCGTCCGCGGATCGCCGCGCGGGCAGCGTCCTCCAAGGACATCGAAAAGGCCTCGTGTGATTGCTGTGTTTCCTCGAGGTCACCGTCATCTTCGGCCGTTGATTCGTCAAGAATGACGACGCCAGCCCGAGACAATGCCACCCTGGCCAGCGCCAGACGCTGTGCCGCCACCGCATCTACGTGCAGGCCCCCTTCGCCCAGCATTGTGTCTAAGCCCTGCTTGTCGCCATGGGACAAGGATGTGCACCAATCTTCCGCACCGGTTCGGCGCAGCGCATCCCATATTTCTGCGTCGCTGGCACCTTCGGCTGCCAGCAGGAGATTATCGCGCAAACTCATCGCGAAGACGTAGTTTTCCTGGGAGGCAACGCAAAAGATCGAGCTTCTTTCTTGCGCACTCATTCCCACCACGTCGCACCCCCCAACGGTGATCACACCCGGCTCTGCCATCTCGAGGGTTCCAGAGACAATTTCCGCAACCGTGGACTTGCCAGCTCCCGATCCGCCGACCACGCATACCGTGCACCCCGCAGGGATGTGGAACGCCAAGTCATGCAAGATCTCTGGGCCATCCTCGTACCGATAATTCAGGCCCTTGACCTCTACAGCTGGACTCTGCCGATGCGAGGAGTAGTCATCAATCGGCTGTGGCGTATCCGCACCCGCGGAGCGAATGAGTCCCACGATGCGCCCCAAGGCCGCCCCGCTGCGCTGCAGTTCATCAAAGGTGAACAGAATCGTGCCGATCGGCACGAACTGACGGTGGAACAGAATCAACGCTGCCGAGATCTCGCCCACCGTCACCGCATCTTCGCGGAAGAGCAACCAGCCTACGACAGACAGGGCTGACAACCCCATGAACTCCGCGAAGTTCTCCCGCGCCACCAGCCCGGAAAACACACGAAACGCAGCGATTGATTCGTCCCGCGAAGCCTGCGCGTAGCGCCTGGTGAGACCTTGGCGGCTATCCACCAGCCGATGCGAACGAACCGAACGAATGCCCTCCATAGAACCTTGCAAGGAACCGATGACACCGGCTTCTAATTCGCGTTGGCGTCGATACAAAGGGGCAGAACGAGGAAGATACCATCGCAACCCCAGCGCATAGAACGGAATCCCGCACAGCCCCGCCAACGCGAGGCGCCAATCCAACCCCGCTATTCCAGCGCTGGCCACCACGACCATCACCAGCGCGCTGAGGGTCGATGGAACCGACTTGCGGGCACTGCTCACCAGCGCGGCGACATCCGCACCAACTCGGCCCAGCACCTCTCCCCGGCCCAGGGACTCCACCGTGGTGGAAGGCAGATTCAGCACCGCGGCGACGGCGCGCTCACGCAACTTCGCAACTACCTGGGCAATCGTCACACCCGTCAGCGCCTCCGCAAGGCCAGCGACAACGGCAGTACCAACACACGCCACGGCAGCCCACACAATCACCTTCAGCACGCCAGACTTGCCGTCACCGGCGGCTACCGCATCGATGACGCTGGCCAGCAGATAAATGGGCACCAGAGAGAGCAAGGCACCGGCGAAAGTGAACAGCACCGCACTAATTGCTGGAGTTGCGGTGCGACGGAGCAGGCGGCCAATCTCCGCAGCGGACTCACCAGGCAAAGCAGTGGGAAGTACGGCACTCACTTAAGCGTGAGACTTTCCTGCCGGTTGCAAGGTGGTCCACTCGCGGTCGATGAACTCCATCGCCTCGTCCCGCGATACCCCGCCGTCTACGCCACGGGAAGGGTCTCCCAGAGCCACGGTCCATCCGTCTGGCACGGCGGCGAACGTAGGCCACAACGAGTACTGTCCCTCGTCGTTGATAAGGGCGAAGAAGCTGCCCTGTTCGTCATCAAACGGGTTGCTAGACAACACGCGCTCCTTGTCTCATGATGCGGAAATAACGGGTTTATGGGCTGCGTTGGCCAAAGTGGTGGCACAAGTGCAGCAAGCGTGAATTAACTTAGCATAACCTAATATGCAGCTTTTGAGGGTTAAGTAAAGAAAAGTGTGTCCGCATGCCACCATAACCCCAGACCACACACCACAAATCACCAAAGAATAGGGACCTGACCCCTGTTTGGTAGACACCTCTGAGTCCGGCTGTGTTGAGTCGGGGAAAGGTAATCTACCTCCATGCC